>JANNBA010000006.1:0-29906 GCA_031384845.1 Bacteroidota bacterium | reverse complement strand
TTTATTACGGAAAAGGTCTGTTATTGAGACAGTTAACGATGAATTAAAAAATATTTGTCAAGTTGAACACTCAAGACATCGATCTGTTGTGAATTTTATGTGCAACTTAATTGCTGGAATAATTGCGTATCAATTTTTACCGAAAAAGCCATCAATAAAATATGATGTATTGAAAACCAATCAGTTATCAATGTGCTAATAATCGAACTCAGGTTACAAATATAAGATTCATTTAAAAAATATTATATCATTTTTCGATTTTTTTGCTTTGATGCTGTTTAATGGGTTTTGGGTCAAATTCTTTCGCCTCTACAAATAACGGATAACACCCAACAAATCACGTCTCAAAAACCCAATAAGTCTATAATCGCCCCGATGTAGCGGCATCCTTTTATTGGTTTTTGAAAAAAACCAAAAAAAGATATAGCGTGCAGCGGGACGGGTGGTGTGCGGTAGGGGAGGTGTGCGCCAAAAAAAAAGAAATTAAAGGGTTTCTTGCATAATTTCGTCCATGGTTTGCAGGATGATGTTGCAGCCTTCGATGATTTGTTTTTTGGTGATTGTGAGTGGTGGGGTGATGCGGATTGCGGTGTGATCAAAGAGGAGCCAAAATAGGATTAGGCCTTTTTGTTGGCATCGTAGGATGATTTGTGTGGTTATTTCGGCAGATGGGGTGATGATGGCGAGCATAAGTCCACGACCTCGAATGTCGCGTATTAGGGGGTGTTTGAGGTGTTTTTTGAATTGTTTTTCGTGGGTGATTGTTTGTGCAATCAGTTTTGTTTGTAGGAGTTGTTGTAGTGTTTCGAGACAGGCTGCGGCGATAACGGGGTGGCCACCAAAGGTTGTGATGTGTCCAAGTGTTGGGCTGTGGCTGAGGGTTTGCATCATGGCTGCTGATGCTGTGAATGCGCCGACGGGCATTCCGCCGCCCATGCCTTTGCCCATAACGAGTATGTCTGGGGTGATGTCATAATGCATGAATCCGAATAGTTTTCCGGTGCGTCCAAAGCCGGGTTGTATTTCGTCAAGTATCATGAGTGCGCCTACTTGGTTGCATCTTTGTCGCACTTTTTTTAGAAAATCGTTTTCGGGTTGTATGAATCCTGCTCCTCCTTGTATGGTTTCTAGTATGATTGCGGCAGTTTTGGTGGTGATTTTTTCTAAATTGTCTAGGTTGTTGAAGCTTATGAAGTCTATGTCTGGAAGTAATGGTCTGTAGGCTTGCTTTCTGTCTTCGTATCCCATGACGCTCATTGCGCCCATTGTGTTGCCATGGTAGGCGTTGTGGCATGCTATGAATTGGCTTCGTCCGGTAACGCGTCGTGCGAGTTTTAGGGCACCTTCTGTGGCTTCGGCACCTGAGTTGACCATATAGGTGGTGTCTAATTGTGGGGGTAGTTGTTGTGCTAATAGTTTGCAAAATGCTACTGCTGGACTTTGATCATATTCGCCATATACCATGACATGGGCATATTTGTCGAGTTGGTTTTTGATGGCTTTGTTGAGTTTTGGGTGCTGATGGCCAAGGGTGCAGGCGGATACTCCGGCTACAAAATCGAGGTATTTTTTTTGATTTGTGTCATATATATAGTTTCCTTTTGCGTGCGATATGGACAGCCCAAGTGGATGTGGTGAGGTTTGTGCTTGGTATTTTAGAAAATCGGTTTTCATTTTTTGGTTTTGTATTTCTTTTTGCGATTGACTCGGTCATAGTTTTTGGTTTCTTTTCGCACCTTCATTGGCAAATTTGGTTTTGCGTTTTGAATATTTCTATTTTTGATGACAAGATCGTTTGCAATTATTTCGTCTGGCGGAAATATGTCGTCTTGGCACAGGATTTGTTCGTCGCCACGCCAGAGAAATCCTTTGAGTTTTCGGGCATTTTCGGGCAAGTCTTTTTCTGGATAGGTGTTGCTTTCTACGTTTTGAAAGGAGGTTAGGGTATGAATTTTGTTGTTTTCGAAAGTCAAATTAATGCGGCTGCTGATTTTTTTCTCTATTCCAATTAATTCGAGTTTGTCATAGGTATAATAAATGACTTCGGTGTTTTTGATCACATCGGCATGGTCTAATTTATTGTCTAAAAATTTTGCATACAGGTTTTGTCCTTTTACTTGATTGTAGCCTTTTCCGAGGGTGTCTTTTGAAATTATAAAGGCGTTTTGGAGCACTTTGAGCGAGTCGATTTTTTTGGTTTGATTGTTTCCTATCAAATGAATTTCGTTTCCTGTGAGTTGGTTTTGGGCGTTCCAAACTACGGGATTGCCAATGAGTTTGGTAAGGGCAATTTTGGTGCTCGAGTGAATAGAATCGCACTTTCCGGACATATCGATTCTAAAAAAGCGGGCATTTTTGTAGGCTCTAATAATTCTGTTTTCGGGTTTTCCGGTTACCATCAAAATTTTGCCGTGTATATATACTGAATCTTTTTCGACAAGATTGATAGCCACGGCGTGTTTGGTCACAAATACGGAGTCTTTTTGTTTGTAAATTTCGGCATAGTTGCCTTTTACAATTCCTTTATTTATAGAATCGGTTATTTTGACATGATTTGTAGCGGAGGCAAATTCGCGGTTTCGGTCATAGTAAAGGCTGTCGCCTGTAATCACACGGTCTTTGTATTTGATATATGATTTTTGTAAAAAGTGGCCTGTATTTTTTTTGGAGTTATAAAAACCATTTTCGGTATAGATAAAATTGTCTTTTCCGGTGATTGTTGACGGGCCAAAAAGATAGGAATGTCCAGAATTGTTGTAATAATCCAAGTGGTTGGATTGTATGACATATTTTGGGTTTGTAAGGGTTACGGCGGTCAAAAATTGGAATTTTTTTTGTGTGATATAATAACGCCCGGATTTGCTTTTTAGGGTGTTATCTTTGTTGATTATCAATCCGTTAGTGCGATAAAATGCCTCTTGTTTTGTACGGTCAAAGTTGATAGTATCTGTTTTCAAACTCATTTCGGGCGAGTGCATTTCGGCATCACCTGTGGCAAAAGCAAATTTGATATTGCCGTTATATTCGGCATATTTGCTGTTGAGAAAAAGGGTGTCTCCTTGCACAATTTGCACCTCGCCAAAGGCTTTGAGGTAGTTTTCTTTTTTAAAAAAATAGGCTTTATTACAGCTAATTATCGCTCCGTCGTGGTTGATGCGCACGTTTCCGGTGAGCAAAAGTGCATCGGGAATTTGATTTTGATTGAGATCTACAAAATCTGCATGCTCGACCACAATTTGTTTGGGCGTTTGTGCTGATAGCTGATTTACGGTTATTGATAATAAAGAAATCATCAAGAAAAAGCAAAGAGAAAATTGCTCCATAAATGTTTTTTTAGGAGCCATATCTTTTTCAAAATTTACAGAAGCTATATGGGCTATGTTAGATTTTTTGTTACTGTCATTACAAAAAAAACCTGCTTTACTTCGGTCAAATTTATCGTTATTTTTGGCATAAAAAAGACACTTTTCCAATGGTTTGATTTTTTAATAAAAATGAAAGTTAATCGTCATCAAGGGTGTTGCAATCTATGGTCTCAAAATGGTTTGCGTTCGATCTGGTCCAACAGAAACAATTTTTATAGGCACTTCGACTTCATTTTCAATAAATTTGATATAGTCTATAAGTTCGATTGGCAGGGCATCAAAGGTGGTCATTCCGGTCAAATCTGCTTGCCAGCCTTTAAATTCTTTGAATATTGGGGTTACGTTTTCGGGTTCGATATTATAGGGCAAATGGTCGATGTTCTCCCCTTTGTACAAATAGGAGGTACACACTTTTAGGGTTTCAAAACCAGAAAGTACATCGCCTTTCATCATCATCAACTGGGTTACTCCGTTGATTTGAACGGCATATTTTAGGGCTACCAAATCGAGCCACCCACAGCGCCGTTGACGTCCGGTTACAGACCCAAATTCGTTGCCTACTTTTGCCATGGTAGCACCATCTTGGTCAAATAGCTCGGTAGGAAACGGGCCACTACCTACCCTTGTGGTATAGGCTTTGAAAATGCCATAGACAGACTGAATTTTGTTTGGCGCAATACCCAATCCGGTGCAAGCTCCTGCCGCAGTTGTGTTTGAAGAAGTTACAAACGGATAAGTGCCAAAATCTACATCTAATAATGATCCTTGTGCCCCTTCGCAAAGTATCGATTTTTGCTCCTTTTGTGCTTGATGCAAATAGGCTTCGCTATCTATAAATTTGATTTTTTTGAGCTCTTGTATGGCTGCAAAAAATTCGGTTTCCATTTCGGTCAGATTATATTGAATGGCAACATCATAAAAATGAATCATCGCTTCGTGCTTGTCTGCCAAAGCACGGTATCTTTCTTCAAAATCAGGCAATTCTATATCCCCAATTCTAAGCCCATTTCTACCTGTTTTGTCCATATATGTTGGGCCAATCCCTTTGAGGGTCGAGCCAATTTTGGCTTTTCCTTTGGCAGCTTCAGATGCGGCATCAAGCAATCTGTGGGTTGGCAAAATCAAGTGCGCTTTACGCGAAATTAATAATCGTGATGCAAAGTCAATATTAAATTTTGCCAAACCTTCGATTTCTTTTTGAAAAACTACCGGGTCAATTACCACGCCATTTCCTATCAAATTGATAGCCGTTTTGTGAAAAATTCCAGACGGAATTGTTCTCAAAACGTGTTTTATTCCATCAAATTCTAGTGTGTGACCAGCATTTGGACCACCCTGAAAACGGGCAATTATGTCATATTTGGAAGTCAATACATCCACAATTTTTCCTTTTCCTTCGTCGCCCCACTGCAATCCTAATAATAAATCTACGGCCATTTTTGGTTTTTTATATAAAGTTTAAAGTATCTATTCGTTTTGTGAGGCAACTTGTTTTTTGTTGCCATAAAAATAAAGGGAATGATTGGTGATTTCGATGTCAAAAATATCTTCAATTGTTTTTTTAATTACTTGAATTCGAGGGTCACAAAACTCGAAGACCTCGCCAGTGTCTGTCATGATTACATGGTCGTGTTGCTTATCAAAAAAACATTTTTCATAATGAGATTGGGTTTGTCCAAATTGGTGTTTGCGCACCAAAGCACTGTCCAAGAGCAGCTCGATCGTGTTGTATAGCGTAGCGCGACTTACGCGATAGTTTTTATTTTTCATTTTGGCATATAAGTTTTCTATATCAAAATGGTCTTCGCTATCATAAATTTCTTGCAAAATGGCAAAACGTTCTGGCGTTTTTCGATGGTTGTTTTTTTCGAGATAATTGGTAAAAACGGATTTTACAATATCTTGATTCTTGCTGTTATCAACGGAAATTAGTGTCATAGTTTGCAAATATAATTTTTTTTAATACAATAAAAAAACAAACTCAATTTTTATAAACCCGAACTACTTTCTCGATGCCATCAATTTTTTTGATGTTTTCTGATAATCGTTTCAAAATCGAGTTGTTTTGAACAATAACCGCTACTTGTCCTTTAAAGATTCCGGCTTCTGTACTCAACGAAATACTTTGAATATTAACATTCATATTGCTCGAAATAACGCGTGTAAGGTTATTTGTAAGCCCCAAACTGTCCATGCCGGTAATGTCCAAAATGGCTTTAAATTCCTGCTGGCTCGAGTCGATCCACTTGGCCAACATAATGCGATAGGCATAGTTTGATTGCAAGCTTATGGCGTTTGGACAGTCTTTTTTGTGCACTTTTATACCTTCGTTGATCGTCACAAAACCAAAAACTTCGTCGCCCGGAATAGGGTTACAACAGCTCGATAATTTATAATCCAATTTGTCGTGGTCTAAGCCAAAAACAAGCATATCATAATTACTACTTAACTCTTCTTTTTGAATTTGATCCGTTTGAAAGGAAGGTGTTCGTTTGATTTTATTTTTAAAAAAATTAATAAAACTATTGCTTTTTAGAGCGGCATATTCTTTGAGTTGGCTGTTTTCGATTGTGCCGATACCAACCCGATAAAATAAATCTAAACTGGTTTTGAGTTTAAAAAACACTACCAACTCATTGATAGAATTTTCGTTTAGAGTAACTTTTAGATGACGCAACTTTCTGGTTAACAGTTCTTTTCCGTCTTCGGCTATTTTTTTTGTATTCTCGTTTAAGACACTTTTTATTTTATTTTTGGCTCGTGATGTGGTCACATAGTCCAGCCAGTGCATGGTTGGTTTTTGATTTTGTGAAGTAATGACTTCGATTTGATCACCGCTTTTTAGTTCAAAATTCAGCGGAACCAATTTGCCATTTACCCTTGTTCCACGCGTGTGAACGCCCACCGCCGAGTGAATACTAAAAGCAAAATCGAGAGTTGTAGCTCCTTTTGGTAATGATTTTATTTCGCCTTTTGGCGTAAAAACAAATATTTCTTTGGAATAAAGATTCATTTTAAAATCTTCTACAAAATCAACAGCATTTGTTTCTTGGCTTTCGAGTGCTTCTTTGAGCAGGTTTAGCCATACGTCCAAACCGCTTTCTTCGGTAGCACCTTGTTTGTATTTATAGTGCGCCGCATAGCCTTTTTCGGCAATTTCGTCCATTCGATCACTTCGCACTTGCACTTCAACCCACCTCCCTTTTGGACCCATTACGGTGATGTGCAAGGCTTCATAACCTGTAGATTTTGGCGAGGAGATCCAATCGCGCAATCTGCTTGGGCTCGGACGATAATTGTCGGTCACGATAGAATAGATTTTCCATGCGATAAATTTTTCGTCGTGAGGGGTCGATTTATAAACTATTCGCAAAGCAAATTTGTCATAAACTTCGTCATAACTGACATTTTGAGCTTTCATTTTACGCCGAATCGAATAAATCGATTTTGGTCGTCCTTTGATTACAAATTCTATGGCTTCGGCATCAAGGGCAGTTTTCAAAACTTCCGAAATGTTTTTGATATAATCGTCTTGCTCTTCTTTGGTTTCTTTAATTTTGCTAACAATATCTTTATAAATAGCTGGTTCTGTGTATTTTAATCCCAAATCTTCAAGTTGGGTTTTGATATTGTATAAGCCCAAACGGTGGGCGAGGGGTGCATATATATATAGGGTTTCGGATGCTATTTTGGTTTGTTTGTATTCGACCATCGAATCCATCGTTTGCATATTATGCAATCTATCAGCCAGTTTTATCAATATAACACGTACATCATCGTTGAGGGTGAGCAGCATTTTTCTAAAATTTTCGGCCTGCATCGAAATATTCAAATCCTTTTGAACTTTGGAAATTTTGGTCAATCCCTCTACCAATTGTGCAACTTTTGGATTAAACATTTTCTCGATATCCTCTACCGTAATTTCAGAATCTTCAACAACATCGTGCATAAGCGCTGCAGCAATGGCAGTGGCTCCAAGTCCAATTTCTGAAGCTACAATTTTGGCAACTGCAATAGGATGAAAAATATAGGCTTCGCCAGATTTTCGACGTTGGTCTTTGTGGGCGTCAACAGCAACATCAAATGCTTTTCGAATAATTTTTTTGTCGTCTGTGCTCAAAGTTTGATAACTTATACGCAACAATTCTTTATACTCTTTGGCAATTGCTTTGTTTTCGATTTCAATTTCTTCGGCGGTCATAACTTTTTATTTCGGTATTATTAAGTAAAAGTATAGAAATGATATTTTTCAAAATAATGTTTTTCCGTTTAAGGAACTATTTGATTCAAAACCAATATTATATTTGTAGTTGTTGTTTATTTAAATTAAAAAAATTAAAAACAGCTGTTTTCATTTTATTAAAATATCTTAATTTATTTGTTTTTGAGGGGATTAAATCGAAAAGTCTTTTTTGAGCTCTTTGACTACTTTTTCAATTCGGTTTTCCATACTTTTAAAAGTTTCTTTGATTTCTCGCCTTCTTCCCTCGGTCTTTGTCCACAAATCTATTTGTTTATTCTCGTCGTAAGCCAAATCTAACCCAAACAAATCTAATGTCGGCTTTATTTTGTGTGAAAAGGAATATGCTTTTTTGTGGTCACCCTCATCAATCATATCTTTTAGACTCGTTATATCATTTGGAATTTCATCCACAAATAAGTGCACAATTTGCAATACAAATTCTGGGTCATTGTCTGAAATTTCATAAACTTTCGATAGGTTATAATGTATTGCCATTATTTTATATTTGTTTTAAATAGTTTTCGTCCTTCTAAATAGCCTTCTAATATATCATTTGGCTGTACTTTTGCCACTCCTTGTGGTGTTCCAGTAAAAATAATATCGCCAATTTTTAACGTAAAAAATTGTGAAATGTGGGCAATAAGTTCATCTATTTTCCATAGCATCAAATTAGAATTACTTTTTTGCACGGTTTGATCGTTATTTGTAAGTTCAAAATTGAGGTTGTTAATATTTTCAAACTCACTTTTTGGGATAAATTTTCCAATGACTGCCGATCCATCAAATGCTTTTGATTTTTCCCATGGCAATCCTTTTTCACGCAATTGATCTTGTAAATCTCTTGCCGTAAAATCAATTCCAACGCTTATTTCATCATAATATTTGTGAGCAAATTTTGTGTCAATATATTTTCCAACTTTGTTAATTTTTACAATTATTTCAATTTCATGTTGTATATCATTAGAAAATTCTGGAATAACAAATGGATATTCAGCCAATAAAATGGCAGAATCCGGTTTTAAAAACAAGATGGGCTCTGTTGGCTTTTCATTATACAATTCAGCTATATGGGCGGCATAATTTCTGCCTACACAAATTATTTTCATTTTGTTGGATTTCTAATACAAACAAATGTAAGGTTTTTTTGTATTATATTTATTTTTTCCTAAAAAAAAAGACCTGAATGTTTCAGGTCTTTTTTTTGATAAAAAAGTTTTTTTTAGGCGTTGTGTGACGCTTCAATACTTTTGTGTTCGGCTTCGCTCATGGTGTCGCACAATACGGGAGTTGCAATAAACAATGAAGAGTAGGTTCCAACGATAATTCCGATTAGCATCGCAAATATAAAACCTCGAATTGATTCGCCTCCAAAAATAAACATGATAAGCAATACCATAATCATGGTTAGCGAGGTGTTTATGGTTCTAGACATCGTGCTATTGATTGATTTATTTACAATTTCTTCAAAAGTACCTTTTTGTTTTCCGCCAAGATATTCTCTTACCCGGTCAAATACAATAACGGTATCATTCATAGAATATCCAATAACTGTTAAGATAGCGGCAATAAAATGCTGGTCAATTTCCATTCCAAATGGAGCAAATTTCCATAATAACGAATATACACCAAGCACAAAAATTACGTCATGCGCTACGGCGGCAATTGCTCCAAGGCTGTACTGCCATTTTCTAAATGAAATCATCAAATATAGACATACTATAAACATAGCACCAAGTACTGCCCAATAGGCATTGGTTTTGATATCTTCGGCTACACTTGGCCCAACTTTTGATGCTTGAAGGATTCCTACTTTTTTGCCGTCATAAGAATTTACAAATTTCTCATAGGTCATATTGGCATCAAAATGTCTTTTCAAACCTTGAAAAAGAAGTTGATTTACTTCTTTGTCGGCTTCAATACCATTATCTGCAACTTTGTATTTGGTGGTGATTTTAAGTTGTGTTTTTTCGCCAAAAACTTTGGCTTCAACAGTACCGCCAAATATGGCTGATAATTCTGTTTTTACTTCTTCTGTTGGGATGGCTTTTTCAAAACGAACTTGAAAAGTTCTTCCTCCAAGAAAATCAACACCATAATTCACCCCATTTGTTGATAGAGAAATGATACTGACAATCACTACAACTCCAGAAATTCCATAAAATAATTTTTTGTATTTTAAGAAATCAACATTAAAATTGTTCAACCAGTTTTTAGACAAATTGGTAACAAATGTAAGGTTGTTGTTTCTAGAAACACTCCAATCCAACAAAATTCGGGTTATAAATATAGACGTAAATAATGAGGTTGCAATACCTATAAGCAAGGTAGTTGCGAATCCTTGTATTGGTCCAGAACCAAAAACAAATAACACCAAACCTGTCAATATATGGGTTACGTTTGCATCAACAATAGATCGCATCGCACCTTTCCAACCGAAAGAGGTTTTGACGGCATCTTCGAGATTTTTGCCCAAGCGCAATTCTTCTTTGGCTCGTTCGTATATAATTATATTAGCGTCAACTGCAGTACCCATTGTTAGTACAATACCAGCAATTCCTGGCAATGTAAGTACTGCGCCCAAACTTGCTAATATTCCGAACAAAAACAATAAATTGACTGCTAAAGCGATGTTTGCATAAATACCAGATTTTCCATAATAAATTAGCATCCATAGAGATACTAATAAAAGTCCGACTAATGAAGATGTAACGCCATTGTCTATTGCTTCTTGTCCGAGTGATGGACCTACTACTTCAGATTGTATAATATCAGCAGATGCTGGCAATTTTCCTGCTCGTAAAACGTTGGCTAAATCCAAGGTTTCAGTTACATCAAATGAACCGGAAATTTCAGATCGACCTCCAGATATGGGCCCGCTAGAAACTCCAGGTGCCGAGTAAACGATATCATCCAAAACAATAGCGATATTGCTTTTCTGGGTATAGGCTCTACCAGTTAATTCTTCCCAAATTCTTGCTCCGCTACCATTCATTTGCATTGATACGGCTGGTTTTCCTAATTGGTCAAAAGTATCTTTGGCATCGGTTATTACGCCACCGCTCATTGGAGCTATATTGTCACGATTGCCTTTTAGGGCATATAATTCAACCGTTTCTGTTTCTTCTTTTGTTTTTTCGTTAATATTTTTACTTGCTTTTCCCCATACAAATTTCGCATATCTTTGGTTTGCTGCTAATAGCAATCTGATATTTGGTCTTTTCAAATAGCCGTTGATTTGTGCCGTGTCTTTTGAATTGAAAATACCCAAAATACCACCTCCACCTTGCGCAACCATTTTGCCAATAAGAGGGTTATTTTCTTTTTGAGTTGCAGTAGAATCTTTAGTATCGGTTAATAATTTTGATAATGAATCTTTTGGTTTTGCTGCTTCTTTAACTTCTGTAATTACTTCAGTTTTTTTCAAAGATTCGTTTGCAGCCATCAAGAAGTTTCCAATTTCTTCCACTTTATAGGTTTCCCAAAATTCTAATTGAGCGGTGCTCGACAATAATTTTTTGATACGGTCAACGTCTTTTGCGCCCGGCAATTCGACTAAAATCCGACCAGATTCGCCTAATTTTTGAATGTTTGGTTGGGTTACACCAAATTTGTCGATACGTTTGCGAAGCACTTCAAAAGCACTCGCAACTGATTCATCAACTTTTTTGCGAATTACTTTTTCGGCATCTTTATCAGACATATTAAAGTTGATACCATCGCTGCCTTGAAGGTTTTTGTTCGCATAAATTTCTGGCGAAGCTAATTTTATCTTCCCATCGGCGGCATCTGCAAAGGCTTCAAAAAAGGCGTCTATGTAGGTTTGATTTCCCTTTTGATTTGCAGTTGCATCGGCTAGGGCTTTGTTGAAAATAGCATTTTTAGAATTATTTGCCAATCCTTTGAGGATATCTTTTACAGATATTTGAAGAATTACATTGATTCCACCTTCAAGGTCTAATCCTTTGTTGATTTTTTTGTCTTTTACTTCATCATAAGTAAAAAATCCTAAAAATACTTTTTGTTTGCCAATGGAATCCAAATAGGCAATTTCTTTTTTTTCATCTCCTTTTGCAAAGGCTTTTGCACCGCTTTCTACGCTACTTGATACAAATGTGAAAGAAAGTTGGTAGATACTTACCAATGCAAATAAAATTGCAAAAAATTTAACGAGTCCTCTATTCTGCATTATTACTAAAAATTAATTAATTTATTTTTGTTTTGTTTTTTTTATTGTTAAAAAAATATAAATTTTATTTTTTTTTATGATAAAAATATAATTTTTAAATTTTTTTTGTTTTTGAAACGAGCAAATATATCATTTACTACAAGAATTACCAATTTATTTGACAATAAATCTTGTATTAAATGAAATATTATTGCATTTTGTGTTTTTTAAACCAAAATCGATTGTAAAGCTTCGTTCATTCCTCTAACGGCTTCTGCACTTTTGGCAAATAATATTTTTTCGTTTTGGTCTAATTCTATAGTTACAATCTGCTCAATTCCGTTTTTGCCAATTATACAAGGTACTCCCATACAAATGTCTTTTTGATCATATTGTCCATCAAGCATCACCGAGCAAGCAATCATTTTGTGCTGGTTGTTCAAGATGCTATCCACCAAATAGGCTACGGATGCTCCGGGTGCATACCAAGCTGATGTACCCAAAAGTGCTGTTAAGGTTGCGCCACCAACCATTGTATCTGAGGCTACTTTTTGGAGTTCGTCTTGCGACAAAAACTCCGAAACTGGAATTCCGTTATAAGCCGCCAATCGTGTCAATGGAATCATCGTGGTATCGCCGTGACCTCCAATTACCATTGCCGAAATATCGTTTGCTGGTTTATTTAGCGCTTGCGAAAGATAGGTTTTGAAGCGTGAGCTGTCTAATGCACCGCCCATTCCAATAATTCTGTTTGATGGTAATCCGCTTGACTTTGCTGCCAAATAGGTCATAGTATCCATTGGATTTGATACAATCACTACAATTGTTTCTGGTGAGTGTTGCAACACATTTTCGACAACAGATTTTACAATTCCGGCATTGATACCAATTAATTCTTCACGGGTCATGCCTGGTTTTCTTGGTATGCCAGAAGTTATTACCACTACGTCGCTGTTGGCTGTTTTTGAATAATCGTTTGTGCTTCCACTTACTTTCGTGTTAAAGCCAAGAGTTGTTTGGGTTTGCATGATATCTAATGCTTTGCCTTCTGCAAATCCTTCGCGAATGTCCAAAAGCACTATTTCGCTAGCGATTCGACGGTGTGCTATGGCGTCTGCACAAGTTGCGCCTACGTTTCCGGCACCTACTATGGTTACTTTCATGGGATGTTTTTTATTTTATTTTAAATTCTAAATTTTCCGCAAAATTAATATTTTTTTTCAAGATTTTAAATGTTTTTCAAACAAATTTATGGACGAATTCTTATTTGTTTTTCATTTTTTTTTAAGAAAAAAAACCCTACATTACTGCAGAGTTTTTTGCATTTCAAAAAATATATTAGGCATCGATATTGGCATAAACGGCATTTTTTTCGATAAATTCTCTTCTTGGTGGCACATCGTCACCCATTAGCATAGAAAATACTCGATCTGCTTCTGCAAGACTGTCAATGTTTACTTGTCGAAGCGTTCTAAAATTGGGATCCATAGTAGTTTCCCAAAGTTGCTCGGCATTCATTTCTCCAAGACCTTTATAGCGTTGAATTCCTGCACTACCCCCCATTCTTTCGTTGGCCTGATCACGTTGGACATCGTTCCAAGCATATTCTTTTTTGTTTCCTTTTTTTACAAGATAGAGTGGTGGGGCAGCGATATATACGTGTCCCTCTTCTATTAGCTCTTTCATAAACCTAAAAAAGAAGGTTAATATTAAGGTAGAAATATGGCTCCCGTCAACATCTGCATCACACATGATGATTACTTTGTGGTAGCGTAATTTTTCTAAATTAAGCGCTTTACTGTCTTCGGCAGTTCCAATTGTAACGCCGAGTGCCGTAAATATGTTTCTAATTTCTTCGTTTTCAAAAACCTTGTGGTGCATTGCTTTTTCAACGTTCAATATTTTTCCACGGAGTGGCAAAATGGCTTGAAAGGCTCGGTCTCGTCCTTGCTTGGCTGTTCCGCCTGCAGAGTCTCCCTCGACAAGATATACTTCGCATCTGGCTGGATCTTGTTCAGAACAATCAGACAATTTTCCAGGAAGACCGCCTCCGCCCAAAACGGTTTTGCGCTGTACCATTTCGCGTGCCTTTTTGGCGGCGTGTCTTGCTTGTGCAGCGAGAATTACCTTTTGAATGATGATTCTGGCGTCGTTTGGATTTTCTTCTAAATAGTTTTCGAGCATTTCGCCAACGGCTTGGCTTACTGGCGAAACTACTTCACGATTTCCTAACTTTGTTTTGGTTTGCCCTTCAAATTGTGGCTCGGCTACTTTTACAGAGATGATTGCTGTAAGTCCTTCGCGAAAATCGTCTCCTGCAATTTCAAATTTGAGTTTGTCGAGCATTCCTGAAGCATCGGCATATTTTTTGAGGGTTCTTGTCAAACCGCTTCTAAATCCTTGAAGATGTGTTCCTCCTTCGTGGGTGTTGATGTTGTTGACATAAGAAAAAATATTTTCGGTATAACTGGTATTATAAATTAAAGCAACTTCTACAGGAATTTCTCCTTTGTCATTATCCATCGAAATCACGTGTGAAATGATTGGATCGCGGTTGCTATCAAGATAGCGGATGTATTCTTTTAAACCTTCTGTTGAATGAAATATTTCTTGAACAAAATTGCCTTCTTTGTCTAATTCTCGTTTGTCTGTAAAGGTTATTGTGATTCCTTTGTTTAGAAACGAAAGTTCGCGCATTCTTCCAGAAAGCGTATCGTATGAAAACTCGGTGGTTTGTGTAAAAATCGAATCATCTGGATAAAAAGTTACAACGGTTCCTCGTTTGGTAGTTTCGCCAATTTGTTTTACAGGATATAATGATTTTCCTTTTTCGTATTCTTGTTCATATATGTTTCCATCACGATATACTGTGGCGCGAAGGTGGTTTGAAAGTGCATTTACTACAGATACACCCACGCCGTGCAATCCGCCAGATACTTTATAGGAGTCCTTGTCAAATTTTCCGCCAGCTCCAATTTTGGTCATTACTACTTCAAGTGCAGAAACGCCTTCTTTTTTGTGCATATCAACAGGTATTCCTCGCCCATTGTCTTCGACAGTAACAGACCCATCTTGGTTGATAGCTACGCCAATAGTGTCACAATGACCACCCATAGCTTCATCAATAGAGTTGTCAACTACCTCATATACAAGATGATGTAGTCCTCGAACTCCTACGTCGCCGATATACATCGAGGGGCGCATACGCACGTGCTCCATTCCTTCTAATGCTTGAATGCTGTCTGCCGAATAGTTTTGTTTGTTTATTTCTTCGCTCATATTATAATATTCTAAAAAAAAGTATGTTTCTTGTCTAACAGGCAAATATAAGCTTTTTTTGTTGTTTTTTTTTGATTAAAACCGCAAGTTATCAACATTTATACTTGAAAACTATTCTGTAATTTTAGCATTTAAAATTCGCTAAAACCAAAAATCAAAACCCTCATTTTTTTTTGCACATTACATCTTTCTCGAACATCACTACTCCCGCTAAATGCTATATCTTTTGTTTTTTTCTAAAAAAAAATCTAAAGAATGACACTACATTCTTTAGATTACAAAATAAAATAAAACCAATTTCAGCACTAGGCTTGATTCAAGTTCAAAACAATTCAATATTGTTTAGTTTTGTAACCGCCATTCATTATTCAAATTATCATCAAAACCAATAATTCCTGATTCATGATCATAATACATTGCGGTAAAATTTTGTGTAATTTGATTCATAATTGTTGGCAGACTGGGTTCTATGGATAATTTTACAACTTTTTCAAAAGTTTTGTTGTCGATTTTTAAGAATTGCGTAGATTGAAAATAATCTACAAACAAGTTTTGAGTTACAGTACCAAAAGGGCTTATTCCCATATTTACAAATAGCCTTGTTGGACTTGATTGCGTTGGATAATTCGAACCATCAAAATCAAGGGGCCACCTGCGAATACTAATATAAAAATTATTGTTTTCAGGGATACTATCCGCTATTTCAAGCAAACCACCAAGGGTGATTCTTGCTTCATCGTAATGGAAATATTCATAACTACCTACAACAAATGTGCCTCTGTCTTCAAGTCGGTTTTGAATTTGATTATCAAATATTTTGAATTGTAACAAATTTCCTTTTTGATTTTTGAAAGTCAATATTTGATTTTTCTTCAAAAAAGGTAATATTTTTTTATTATCTTCAGCTTGAAATTGAAAGTAGGGCAAGCCATCGCCTTGTGGTGCATCATTATTTGAGCAAGCGTATAGTGCTAAAACCATACAAAACAGCAATGTTTTTTTCATAATGATATAAATTAAAACTAAATAACGTAGTTTTCATTCCTTTATTATCATTTAATTCAAAGATATACTTGTTACCAGCTTCCGCCAGCGCCGCCGCCAGAAAAATCGCCACCGCCAAAACCGCCTCCAAAACCGCCTCCGCTACCGCCAAAACCTCCAGAGGAGCCCCCACCAAAACCGCCACTCCTGCCTAGATTACTCAGGATAATCATATCCAACAGACTTGCGCCTGCATTCGAATTTCCAGAATTACCATTGTTTTTACTTTTTGAAATGATAATCAAAACGAAAATAACAAGAATAATAATGGGCAATATTGGAAATTTCTTATTTTGTTTTCGTTCTCCTTTATATTTTCCTTTTAAAACTTCAAATATGGCATCAGAGCCTTTGTCTAGACCGTCAAAATAACTTCCGTTTCGAAATTCTGGCAAGATAATATTTCGGATAAGCTCGCCATTTACGCCTGCTGTAAGTCGGTCTTCGAGGCCGTATCCAGCAGAAATCCATATTTTGCGTTCGTTCTTTGCCAACAATATTATGACTCCATTGTCGTTTGATTTGCTACCGCCAATACCCCAAGTTTTGCCCCATTTTGGGGTCAAAATACCAATAGATTCTCCTTTTAGACTTTCTATCGAAATAAATATAATTTGTGTGGTGGTCGAATCAGAATAGCGAATTAATTTTTCTTCTAATTGGGCTTTTTGATTGCTGTCTAGTACATTGGCATAGTCATAAACCGAGGTTTGAATGCTCGGAACTTTTGGAATTTCAAATTGTGAATACCCAAAAAACCCGAATACAAGGAGGTAAAATTGTATCAAGAAAAGAGTGCTATTTTTTTTAGTCATTTGTTTTATCCTTTTGAAATTTCGTTTGAAAGTTCGTTTGAGTCTGCATCTGTATAAGGGAAAAAGTGCTTCAACTGTTCGCCTGCCATCAATATCCCTTCTATAATGCCTTGCTTGAAGTGATTATTTTTAAAATGATTTTGCATTATTTCTTTGGTACTATCCCAAAAATCATTGGCTACAACATCATTGATTCCTTTGTCTCCGCATATTACAAATTTTTTGTCTTGTACGGCAACATAAATCAAAACCCCGATTTTTTTTTCGGTTTTGTGCATTTCGAGCAATTGAAAAACGGCCAAAGCTCTATCAAAATGTGGCTCTGTAGTTGTTTTTTCGATATGAACACGAATTTCACCCGAAGTTGTTTTTTCGGCTTTACAAATAGCATTCACAACTTCTTGTTCTTCGCTTTTGGTCAAAAAATCTTCTACTTTGGACATATTTTTGATTTTTTAATAAAAAAAAATCGTAACACAGCGTTTATAATTGAAAAAACGCTGTGGCTACGATTTATTTTTTTTGGTTTAGAATTTTACCTCAACAGGTTTTTCGGCACCTGCTACGGCTTGAAAATAGACTTTCTCTTTGTAACTACCTAAAAACAAACTGTTTGGCATAGAAAGTATGTAGCTGTTATATTCTTGCACACTTTCGTTGAAACGAGTTCTTGCGGTTAAAATTTGATTTTCGGTACTTGCCAATTCGTCTTGAAGCTTCAAAAAACTTTGATCGGCTTTCAAATTTGGATATTGTTCTACGCTAACTAAAAGTTTTGACAATGAGCTACTTACACCACTTTGGGCTTGGTTAAATTGTGCCAACTGCTCTGGTGTAATATTTTTGGGATCGATGGTTACTGAGGTTGCTTTTGCTCTGGCTTCGATTACTGCGGTAAGTGTACCTTTTTCATGTTCGGCATACCCTTTTACGGTATTTACCAAATTTCCAATCAAATCATTTCGTCGTTGATAGGATGTATTCACATTTCCCCATTCTTTTTCGGAGGCTTGATCAAGGCGCATGGCACCGTTTTTGATTCCCATATACCAAAGTCCAAGCATCACAACGGCTGCAATAATAATTCCGATAGGCAACAATTTTCTCATAATTTCTAGTTTTAAGTGTTTAATTTTTGTGTTTGTTTATAATTCATTTTTGATGGCCAAGAGTTGCAATTTTACTTTTTCTAATTTTGAAACGAGTTCAAATTTATCCATCGTTTGCTTGCTAGCGTCTTTGAGTTGAAGTCTTGCGCCTTCTAGTGTAAATCCTCGTTCTTTTACCAAATGATAGATTAATTGCAAATTTTTTACGTCCTCTGGGGTAAACATCCTGTTTCCTTTGGCATTTTTTTTGGGTTTTAGAATATCAAATTCTTTGTCCCAAAACCGAATTAGCGAGGCATTTACGTCAAATGCTTTTGACAATTCGCCGATGTTATAGTATCGTTTGTTTGCTATCAGGTTTAGTTCCATTAATCGAGAGATTGGTTTTCTTGGTTTGCTATTTTGGTAATAATTACGTATTCTGCTGCAGAAATATTGCCATAATAAAAGTTTAACGGGTTTACTGCTGCGCCGTTTTTGTGCACTTCATAATGCAAATGTGGTGCTTCTGATCGTCCTGTTGATCCTACATATCCTATCACGTCTCCTCTTTTTACAACTTGTCCTGCTCTACAATTATACCTACTCAAATGTCCGTATAAAGTTTCATATCCAAAACCGTGCCGAATTACGATATGATTGCCATAGCCGGATGCGGTATTGTCTGCTCTATCTATTACGCCGTCTCCTGTGGCATATATAGGTGTGCCAGTATTTGATGTAAAATCCATTCCTTGGTGCATTTTTCGAACTTTAGTAAATGGGTCTGATCGGTATCCAAATCCTGACGCCATTCGTTTCAAATTTTCGTTTCTTACGGGCTGAATTGCGGGTATTGATGCCAAAAACTGGTTTTTCTCTTTTGCCAATTTCAAAATTTCGTCCAACGATTGGGATTGAATCGCCAATTGCTTGCTCAGGGCATCTACTCGTTTGCTGGTATTTTCGACCAATGCATTATTGTCAAATCCGTCAAGTTCTTTGAATCGATTTTTGATGCTTGACCTTGATTTTTGAGAATTGTTTGGTTGGGATGCTGTGTTGAAATAGACTCTATAAATGTTATCATCTCTGTCTTGAATATTGTATAAAACCTCGTCAATTTGATCTATTTTGGTGTTTAAAATATTGTATCTAATCTTCATATTCTCGAGTTCTCTAACCAATAATCTGTCTTTTGGGGTTTCAAAATAGGGGGTGTTCAGCAAAACCACAAAACTCACAAATCCAAATAGGGCAGCTGCTAACAAAAACAATAAAAGGTAGGCAAAGCTTCTCCTTTTGAGTGGTTTGATTTTGCGATATGCCAGATTTTCTGAATCGTAGTAATATTTTACTTTGGCCATAACGGTTTTTGGTTGGTGCTTTTATGATTTGCACAAATTTAGTAAATGTTTCTGGCAAAATTGTTAAAATTTTTGAAAATTTATAACTTTTCTACTTTTAAATATAGTTTTTTTATCGGTTTGTCTTTTTTTTTGAAAGTGGTCTTTCTGCGGCTTGCGTGAGGGCAAAGGCGGAGCTCTTTTGGGGCTGGCGTTTTTCAGCCAGCCTCAAAAAGCGGGAGCCGGAGACCGACCCGTAGGGGCACGCCCAAAAAAAAAGCGTTTCATAAAGAAACGCTTTGTAGTTTTTTGGGCTGATTATTTGTTATAAACGCTTTCTTTTTTGAAATGAATTGCTAATAAATAATAGATTACGGCTCTGTATTTTGCTTTATTTGAGCGGCCATAGGTTTCCATGACGCTGTCTATGGCGGCATCTAGGCCGTCACTTTCTGACAAACCAAGTTTTTTGATCAAAAAGTTGTTTTTTACGGTATCTAATTCTGCTTGTTGGCTTCCGGCAACGGTGGCTGCGTCTGCATTATAGATTGATGGGCCGCAACCGATGGTTACTTTTGTCAAAAAATCTATGTCTGGTGTTACGTTGCATTTGTCTTTTAAATCTGATGCGTATTTTGCGATTAACTCGTCTCTTTTGCTCATAATAGTATGCTTTTTTAGGTTAAAAAATTATTTTTATGTTTCAAAAGTACATTTTTAATTTAGAAAAAAAGCTTTTTTCAATTTTTTTTAATCTTTCTTCGATAAAAACGCAAAATAATCGGTCAAAACACTATTGTTTAGTTTTGTTGGTGTAAAAATTTCGAGAATACTTTTGTTTTGATGTTCAAAAAAGCTGTTTAATTGTGGTGTCAAATCATCTGTTTTACTTGCTATAAAATAGTCAAAGTCATACATATTGGCCAAGTTTTTGGCAGTAAGGCAATGTGATGTTTCAAAAAAAGTATCAAATATTTGGGTTTCTTGATGTCCGGGTAGAATTCTGAAAATGCCTCCTCCGCCATTGTTTATGAGAATTATTTTGAAATTTTTTGGGATATATTGATTCCAAAGTGCGTTGCTATCATAGAAAAATCCTAAATCTCCTGTGATCAGGATGGTTTGTTTTGAGGTGGTTGTTGCTGCTCCGATGGCCGTAGAGGTGCATCCGTCTATGCCGCTAGTGCCTCGATTGCTGCATACTTTGATGGTTTTATCAATTTCAAACAATTGTGCATATCGAATGGTGGCGCTATTGGCGAGTTGTAAATGGCAGTTTTTTGGCAAATTATTTAGTATAATTTCAAAGGCTTTTAAATCTGAAAACGGGGCTGTTGCCAAAAATTTTTGGTGTCGAAACTGGTATTTGTTTTGATAATTTTTGATGGTTTGAAAATAATCACTATCGCTCTTTATGGTCAGTTTTTGGAACGCATTAAAAAAGTCATTTACTTCAAATTCAATGTGTTGTGACAAACATTCAAAGGTGTCATTGGCATACAAAGGGTCTATATGCCAATGGTGTTTTGGTTTGTATTGGCGAAGTAGGGTTTTGATTCTTTTTGAAACTATCATGCCTCCAAAGGTGATTAGAATCTGTGGTTGAAATTTTAGATTTTGAAATTCATCAAACGGGCTAATCAGGGCGTCTATCGCACCAAAAATTTTGGGATGATGCCAATTGGAGATGTTTTCTGTCAAAATTACAACTGAAGGATCATCGACTAATTTTTGGGTAATAATTGGGTCAATATTGTTTGGAAAATTTGTGCCTACCAAAATTAATTTTTTGGTGGCGGTGTTCCAAATTTCGGCAAAGTTTGACAAATTTAAACGGTCAATTGGTATTGTTTGTTTGGTAAAATCTGATTGGATACTCGGGGTCAGCTTATAGTCAACCATTTGATACAAAGGCTCTTCAAAGGGTGCGTTGATATGCACAGGCCCTTTAAACTGTATCGAAAAATCGATGGCTGTTGTTATATCAAGATCGTTTTCATCAGAGGCTGTTTCTGTCAAATTGGCGTTATATAAACTGTGGTTTTCAAACACATTTTCTTGTCGAATAGTTTGTCCGTCGCCGATATCTATTTTATTTTTTGGTCTGTCTGCGCTTAAAATGATTATTGGAATTTGACTATAAAATGCTTCGGCGACAGCTGGATAATAATTTAAAACGGCTGATCCAGAAGTACAAATAACTGCCGCAGGCTGTTGTGTTTGTTGTGCAATTCCGAGCGCAAAAAAGGCTGCGCAACGCTCGTCAACAATACTATAACACTGAAAATAGGGGTTGCTGGCAAATCCTAATGATAGAGCTGCATTGCGTGATCCTGGAGAAATAATAATGTTTTTGATTTTTTTGGACTCAAAAAGCGATATAATATGTTGTGCTAATGGTATTTTGGGATAATTCATCTGGAGTCCAACTTTTTTTTACAAAAATAAGAATTTGATTGCATACTTGCTCGATTTGGCATTGTTTTTCTTATTTTTGAATTCAAAAAATAAAAATGCGTTTCAAAATAAGACCTTATACCAAAAATGATTGCCTCCCTATATTGGAGATAATCAATTATAACATATTGAATTCGACAGCATTATATGATTATAACACCCGCAGTTTGGAACAGCAAGAGCGAATATTAGCGGAAAAAATAGACAAGAAATTTCCAGTAATTGTTGCTGAATTAAACGAAATTGTGGTTGGATTTGCGATGTATAGCGAATTTCGATTTAGAGATGCGTATCGGTTTACGGTAGAACATTCTGTATATGTTTCGCCAAATTTTCAGGGAAAAGGTTACGGCAAATTATTGCTTTTGGAGCTAATTGTGCTAGCCAGAAAACAAAATTTGCACACAATGATTGGGGTCATTGATTCAGAAAACACTAATAGTATTGCGTTTCATGAGCAATTTGGGTTCAAAATTGTGGGTAATATTCCGGAAACTGGTTTCAAGTTTGACCGTTGGTTGGATTCGGTTTTTGTACAATTAATTTTGTAATCACATTTAATACCAAATGTAATTATTGCCAATTAAACGAAATTATTTTTTGAATATCTGGATTCAAACTCAACAGAACGGGGCAGTTTAGCGCGGTTCTTTCCAAAATTGTTTTGTTTTTTGTAGCTACTGCGATGGACATATTTAAAACAACATTAATTTGTGCTATTTTTCGAGGTTCAGCCTGCATCACTTTGGTAACTTCGACAGTAGAATTTTTCAAATCTAGATTCAAATCTCGTGCTTTGATGGCCATTATTGTCATCATACAATTTCCTAAAGAGGTGGCTAACAAGTCTGTAGGCGAAAATGCCTCGCCTTTTCCGTTATTGTCAGTTGGTGCATCTGTAAGAATTATAGATCCAGATTGAATGTGCACAGATTCTGTTCGCAAATCACCAAGATAGGTTACTTTTGAGGTCATTTTTTTATATTTTAATTTCTTTAATTGTCAAATCGGTATCATAAAAAAACAAATAAGCACCTTTGTTTATAAATGTTCCTGAGCTTTGAAGATGGTATTCAAATTTGTTTTCAACTTGCTCTGAACCAATAGTTTTAAGCGTTTCTACATAATTTTTTTCTTGTGCAAGCCGCATTAGGGTATCAAATGTCAGATCAAATCCTCGAACTGCAAAATAGTTTGGATAAATTTTGTTTTTTTCTTTAAATTTTTTCTCGAAAATGATGTTTTCGGCAGTCGAAAAATCTTTGGTTAGCGATGGATAAATCATTTTGAGTTTTGCCATTTTTGTAATCGAAATTTCATCAAAATCGAGTGCGTCATTTTTTTCTAAAACGACTAGCTGGATGTCATACTCTTTTTGTAAAAGACTCAAAAAGTTAATGATTTTGGTAATAGTTCCTGTTTTATCAGCATCTAAAATTACAAAATTCAAACGATTTTTTTCCAAAACAATCGCAATGCTATCCTTTACAAATTCGTTTTTTTCGTTTACAGCAACCTGTTTTACTTCTTTCTCTTTTTGTCGGATATAGTCTTTTATGCCTGTTTTTTTGGTGTCATAAACGGCAACAATATTGGCATTTTTTGAGTTTAAGTAGCTAAAAACTAAAGGTTTAAGGTAGTCAGTGGCTGGAGTTGATAGAATTAAATTTCTGTAAAAAGTGTTACTCTCTTTAGACAAAGGAGAGATCACAGGAACATTGTCTTGCATCAGTATCGAGGCGGTTTGTTCGACATTTGCTTGATAAAACGGTCCCAAAACCACGTCTGCAGAAGCCATATCGTGTTGTGCAATCAAATTCTCTATGTTTGAAGTATTTTTGGTTTCTTGCGAGTCCAAAATTGTGATGTCAACATTGATTCCCAACGATTTTGCAGAATCGATTGCCATCATGGCACCCGAATAAAAATCCAAAGTCATATTCAAAAATTTATCTTTTTTGATTTTATTTTTGTATGTTATTGTGGTGTCTTTCTCTACTTTTTCGAGGTTGAATGGCAGCAACATAAACATTTTTTTGGAAGTGCCAGAAAATTGCTGCGACAAACCATTATTTACCTTTTCAAAATCATCCTTTGCCGTTGCACTAGAGGGTAATTTAAGTAACATTCCAATTTGTAACCCATCTAATATTTGAGGATTCAAAGCCGATATTTCAGCTTGAGAAATATCGAATTTTTTTGACAAGCTATACAAAGTTTCCTTTGGTTTCACTTCATAATCGATTAATCCTATCGTTTTTTTGGTAGCCTTTGTTACAGAATTGTTTGTTGATTTGGTTTCAACAACTGTGCTTTTGCTGCTTATTTTCAACGACATACCTATTTGTAATCCATCAATTATTTCTGGATTTTCTGTTTCTAAATCGCCAATCGTTATACCAAAATGTTTTGCGACAGAAAAGGCGGTGTCGCCCGCTACAACTTGGTATCTTACTTGCTTTACAACATTTTTGATAATAACCTCGGCGGTTTCATTTTTTTTGTCTTTTGCTTTTTCATCTTCTTTTTTAATGAGAATTGGCTTACCATTTTCGTCTAATTCTTCACCTTCTTTGAGTGCAATTTTGTCATTTTTTTGACGCGGTATGGTTATTTTTTGTCCGTTTTTCAAACCAACATCCTTTATAGAAGGATTGGCTTTTCGTAAATCTTCAACTGATACGCCATATTTTTTTGATAATGAAAACGGTGTATCTGTGTTTCCAATAATGTGTTTTGTTGCTAATAATTCTGTCTTGGTTCTAGTTGCCATTGGAATTTTTAGAACACCATTTACCTTAAATACTTTTTTAAAATTGGTATTAATTTTTAGAATATCATAAGGCGTTACTTTAAATTTTTCTGCAATCTTGTCAAGCGTTTCTTCTTCTTCAATGACGTGATTTTTAAATTTATCTTGCGAAAAAGCATTCAAATTTAAAAAAATAGTCAACAAAATGATTAATATTTTTTTCATATTCTAAGGTTAAGTTACTAAAAATTAGATAATTATTCCCACTCTATCGTTGCGGGTGGTTTTGAGCTTATGTCATATACCACTCTGTTGACGCCTTTTACTTTATTAATGATATCGTTAGAAACCTTCATCAAAAATGGATAGGGCAAATGCACCCAATCTGCAGTCATACCATCGGTAGATTCTACTGCTCGAAGTGCTACTACTTTTTCGTAAGTACGCTCGTCGCCCATGACACCAACGCTATTGATAGGAAGCAAAATGGCTCCAGCCTGCCAAACCTTGTCATACAAATCCCATTCTTTGAGCGCAGCAATAAAAACGGCATCAACATCTTGTAGCATCGTTACTTTTTCTGGAGTTATATCGCCTAAAATTCGTATAGACAATCCTGGACCTGGAAATGGGTGTCGTGCTAATAATGTTTTATCAATTTGAAGTGTTGCGCCAACCCTACGAACTTCATCCTTGAAAAGCATTCGCAATGGTTCTACAATTTTTAATTTCATATAATCTGGCAAACCGCCCACATTATGATGCGATTTGATTGTTGCAGAAGGGCCTTTTACTGATACAGACTCGATTACATCGGGATATATAGTGCCTTGTGCCAACCATTTTACGTTTTCGATAATTTTTGATTCGTCATCAAATACTTCAATAAAAACACGTCCAATAGTTTTTCTTTTGGTTTCTGGATCCGAAATTCCAGCAAGTTCATTCAAAAAACGTGCTGAGGCATCGACTCCTTTTACGTTCAAGCCCATACCTTTATATTGGTTTAAAACGCTTTCAAATTCGTTTTTGCGCAAAAGGCCATTATTTACAAAAATGCAATACAAATTTTTTCCGATTGCTTTGTGCAATAAAACTGCTGCTACTGTAGAATCTACGCCTCCTGATAGCCCAAGCACTACTTTATCATCTTGCAATTTGGTTTTTAGTTCCAAAATCATATCTTCAACAAAGGCATTTGGTGTAAAATTTTGAGGAACTTCAGCAATTTTGACCAAAAAATTCTCTAAAATTAATTTGCCGTCAGTCGAATGAAAAACTTCAGGGTGAAACTGGATTCCAAAGGTATTTTCGCCTTCAATTCTATAAGCTGCATTTGTCACATCGTGAGTGCTAGCAAGTTTTATTCCATTTGTTGGCAAGGTTTTGATGGTGTCGCTATGGGACATCCAAACTTGCGACTGCAGTAGTACACCTTCAAAAAAAGTTTCGTTTTCTTTGATAAAATTCAAGTTTGCTCGGCCATATTCTCTGGTGTTTGAAGCTGCAACTTCGCCACCAAAAAAATGGGCCAAATACTGCGCTCCATAACATACCGCTAGCAAAGGCATTTTGCCTCTTATCATCGACAAATCTGGGTGTAAAGCATCGTCTGTTCTGACAGAAAATGGGCTTCCTGACAAAATGACTGCCTTGTATGAAGATAAATCTTTTGGGATTTTGTTGAAAGGAAAAATTTCGCAAAAAATATTCAATTCGCGAACTCTTCTGGCAATTAATTGGGTGTATTGTGACCCGAAATCTAATATTAAAACATTTTGTTGCATTCGGCAAAATTAACTTTTATTATCTAATTTAGGAAGTTTACAACCAAAAAATAACTGGTTTTTAGAAAAAAAAAGTCAAATTTTCCAATTAATTTCAGATTTTCCAATACTGTTCAAAAATTTATTGGTTTGTTCAAAATGTCGGTTTCCAAACCATTTTCCTTGATTGGCACTCATTGGCGAAGGATGTCCAGACACTAAAATTTTGTGTTTGTTGGCGTCTATAAATCGTAGCTTTTTTTGCGCAAAATTTCCCCAAAGTAAAAAAACGATGTCTTTTTTTTGGGTTGAAATTTGATTTATAATTGCATCCGTAAAATCATTCCATTTTAAATGTTTATGACTATTTGGTTTGTTTTTTTCTACTGATAATGAAGCGTTTAGTAATAAAACGCCCTGGCTTGCCCAAGCTGACAAATCACCAGAAGTAGGCAACAATACATGGTCAAAATTTTGATTTATTTCTTTGAAAATATTGCGCAAAGAAGGCGGGATTTTGAAACCGTCATTTACAGAAAAGCTCAAGCCATTTGCCTCGCCTTGTCCGTGATAGGGATCTTGCCCAATGATTACAACCTTCAAATTGTGCCAATCGCAAAGTTCAAAAGCTCGAAAAATTAGTTCTTTTGGTGGATAACAGTCGTGGTTTTGGTACTCAAAATCTAATGATTTTTTCAAAGTATCAAAATGTTTTTTACTGGTTTCAAACTTCAAAATTGCGTCCCAAGAATTGTCAAATTTCATTATCGATTCATTATTTTGTATTAGTGTTCTAAATGAAATTTTTTGATTAAATTTTGAACCCCAAATCTTCCAAACTTCCTTTTCCTGCTCTTATTACTAATGGCTCATGACCAGAAAGGTCGATAATGGTTGAAGCAATATTGTCGCCATAGCCGCCGTCGATGACGAGATCGACTAATTTTTGCCATTTTTCAAAAATGAGTTCAGGATCTGTGGCATACTCCAAAAGCTCGTCTTCGTCGTGAATGGAAGTTGATACGATTGGGTTTCCTAATTTTTTTACCAATTCTAAAGCGATAGAATTGTTTGGAATTCTAATTCCAACGGTTGTTTTTTTCTTAAATTCTTTGGGCAAATTATTATTGCCGGGCAAGATAAAAGTGTAAGGTCCTGGCAGGGCTTTTTTTAGAATTTTGAAAGTAGCGGTATCTATTTGTTTTACATAGTCTGACAAATTGCTCAAATCGTGACAAACGAAAGAAAAATTCGCTTTTTCTAACTTGACACCTTTTATTTTGGCGATGCGTTCTAGGGCTTTTGTGTTTGTAATATCGCAACCTAATCCATAGACGGTATCCGTAGGATAAATCACAAGACCGCCATTTTTGAGCACTTGAACCACCTTGTCGATAGCGGCTTCGTTTGGTTTGTCTGGATAAATTTTTAGAAACTGCGCCATTTATTATAGTTTATGATAATTGATTTGAGAACTATTGTCCATTAAAAACATGAAATTTTTCATTTCGGCTTTTGAAGGGTTTACTAAAAAATGGATTGAATCAATAGCAATTGATTTTGTAATAGATATAGAGTCTAATTTTTTTCTATTCAAATAACTTCCGATGGGATTGATGCTTAATTTTTTTTTGTCCAAATTAAGTATTTGAATTTTCCAGTATAAAGAGTCTTTATAATTTAAAATCAATTTATTATCTAGCTTTTTTAAAACTTGTGTTGGCGAAATTTCAAATAATGTATCTATAATTTTTTCTTCTAAAAAATAATGATTTGACTTTTGAATAATTTTAAAAAAAATTGTATCTGCTAATTTAATTTTTTTGATGACTGAATCTCTTTCAGATTGCTTTATTTCAATTTTAAATACCGTTTCAGTCGTGATCATTTTTTCGTTAATTATATAAAAAAGGGTATCATTTTCCGTATAAGTCCCTCTGAACTTAATGGGAAATTTTTTCAAAAAATTTTGGTTTTCAGGTTGCGTTTTATAAAAAACCAAATATTGATCAAATGCAAATTCTGCAATTTTGTTTTTACAAGAAAAACAAAATAAAAAACAAATAATCACAATTTTTCGCATATTTTTAGTTTTGAATGATTTATTCAAAAACTGCGCCATTTATTTTGGAAAAAAAATTACATTTCTACACATTAAACCTAAAGTGCATGACATCGCCATCTTTTACAATGTATTCTTTGCCTTCAACTTTTAGTTTTCCTGCTTCTTTTACTTTGGCTTCGGAACCGTGGCTTACATAATCTTGGTATGCAATAACTTCGGCACGAATAAATCCTTTTTCAAAATCGGAATGAATTACACCGGCGGCTTGTGGTGCGGTGGCACCAATATTGATAGTCCAAGCGCGCACTTCTTTTACACCTGCCGTAAAATAGGTTTGTTGTTTTAATAGTTTGTATGCGGCACGAATCAAAACCGAGGCTCCGGGTTCTGATAATCCCAAATCTTCGAGAAACATTTTGCGCTCTTCATAGGTTTCGAGCTCAGTTATATCTGCCTCTGTGCCCACAGCAAGTACAATGACTTCGGCATTTTCGTCTTTTACAAGTTCACGCACTTTGTCCACGTAGTGATTGCCATTTACGGCAGCATTCTCATCAACATTACAAACGTATAATACTGGTTTTGAAGTTATTAATTGAAAATTTTCCATCAAAACTTCTTCGTCAAAATTTTGTGGCAATACGGTTCTTGCAGATTTAGCTTGCAATAATGCTTGTCTGATTCTGTCCAAAAAAGCTTCTTCCACTTGTGCTTCTTTGTTTCCGGTTTTGGCGGCACGTTTTACTTTTTCGAGGCGTTTTTCGACGGTTTCTAAATCTTTGAGCTGCAGTTCGATATCGATGGTTTCTTTGTCTCTAATTGGATTGACATTGCCATCAACATGAATAATGTTGTCGTTGTCAAAACATCTTAAAACATGAATTATGGCATTGCATTCGCGAATATTGCCCAAAAACTGATTGCCCAATCCCTCGCCTTTGCTAGCACCTTTTACAAGACCTGCGATGTCAACAATATCAACGGTTGCGGTTTGTACACGCTCTGGCTTTACCAAATTTTCTAACATTTCGAGCCGTGAATCAGGTACATTTACTACGCCAATATTGGGTTCTATGGTACAAAATGGAAAATTAGCACTTTGCGCCTTGGCATTTGACAAACAATTAAAAAGTGTCGATTTTCCTACATTTGGCAACCCTACAATTCCTGCTTTCATAATATAATTTTGTATATTTATTTCTTTTTTTTGATTTTAAGACTGCAAATATACAGTTATTAACAAAATAAAAAGAAGCTAAAACGTTTGATTTTTTTTTACAAAAATAAATATTTGTGCCAAATCTTATCCCTGTTGCTATAAATGACTAATTTTCAATTACTTTAAGGATTAAAAAAGTATTGAAATGTTAAATTAATAACTATTTTATAAAAAAAAGTATAAAAGTTAATATTAACTTAAATAAATAGTTATTAATTTAACATTTCAATACTTTTTTAATCCTTAAAGTAATTGAAAATTAGTCATTTATAGCAACAGGGATAAGATTTGGCACAAATATT
>JANNBA010000173.1:0-4575 GCA_031384845.1 Bacteroidota bacterium | reverse complement strand
CCACGGTTGCCATCAGGATGGTTGTCGTCTATGTTTTCGTCAATAACTAGCGAGAGGAAACTTCGTAGTTTAGAGATTTCGGCTGCTATGGGTTGTATATCCACTCCATAAATAGAGTTTTGTATAACGCCCAATTTACGGATGTAATCACTGTTAGAATTATCTAGTTTTTCTTTTAAAAATTGCCTTGCCATCGCATTTTTTTGATACGAAATTTGTTTGGCTTTCCACCAACTGGCATCGGTATCTAGTTTTTGTAAGGCTAGTATAATTTTGTGCAAACACCCCATTGGGAAAGCGCCAGAGCCACAAGCAGGATCTAATATTTTTACATCGCTCAAAGCGTTTAACATTGCTATTCTTTGCCGTTCAGAAAAGGTTTCGGGTTCTAGATTGGCTTCTTTAAAAAGTAACTGTAATTGATTGTCGTTATCAATATTAGTTTTCGATTTTAGATAATTGATTAGCGATTGCTCTACCATATAATCTACAATTTCTCTAGGTGTGTAGAACGAACCTGTAGATTTACGAGCACTTTTTTCGGTATCGGGGTCAATTTCTGCCAATAGATTTTCAAATATAGTACCTAACATTTCGGGGTCAATACTTACTTCGCTATCGTTTATAGAGTTTTCATCAATGGTAAAATTGTATTGTTCGAGTGTGGCAAAAAAAGAAGTAATCCATTCGTTTGGAACTTTTAGCGTATTGAGATATTTAGAAATTCCCAAAGTTCCTCTCACATAATAATCGTCTCCTTGTGGCTCAAACAATCCACCATTAAGAAAAGGAATGTCTTGATGTCCCGGAGGAAGTTCTGTAATTCTATCGGAATGTTTTTCGTTTAGGATTTCAAAAAACAACTTTTCGAGATAGGTATGATAATAATCCGGGGTTTCGGTAACTTTTGCAGAACTCAACCAATCGGCAGGAATTAATGGTTTGTTGTTGCTAGAAACTTTATTTTTCAAGAACCAACAAAATATAGTTCTCCCAATAAACCGAACGCCAAACTCTTGGAGCGTTTTTCTGTTATCAGTTTTGTTGGTTGGCATTATGAGTGTTGTGGCGCGTTCTACTAACTTTTTGTTTTCTAAAACGCTTCCACCAATCAAGCTATAAAAAGACTTGGCAATGTCTTGATAAAATAATTTATTAAGTGGTTCAACGCTAAACGCTTTGATAATCTCGTCAAGTGAATTAAAAGAACATCCTCCAACTTGTTTTATAAACGTATTGTTCGTTAAACTCGCAGAAACAAAATAGGAATATCTTTTGAAATCGGTAAAATCTCTTTTTGTGCCTAAATAATTGGCTCTAACAAAGCTAAAACGAAAATCGCCTTTGTCATCATAAAAAATAAATAATGCGGCATCTTTACGGTCATCTTTCAGAATTCTTTTTGCAATTTCATACTGGTTTTTCTTTCCTGTTCTTTCGGTAAGATGCTCGGTAGTATGGGTTGCAAAAACAAGTATATCCTCGTTGTTGAGAATGGCTTCGCCAATTTTCAGAATACTTTGGTAGTTTTCAAACTCTTTATCGTTCAACAATTGCTCTATATCTTCTTTAAATGGTTTAAAAGAAGGCATTTTATCCCGAAGAAAATTTTGTAGATTTTGTATAGAAAAACTATCAATTAGATTATTTAATAAACTCATTTTCTCAAAAGTTGCATTTATTAGTTGAATTTAAGAAATAATAAACCTATTGGTTTCCTTTTTTATAATCTGCAACAAACTGCGCTAATCCAATATCAGTGAGTGGGTGGTTCATCAACCCATAAAAAACAGAAAGCGGCCCCGTCATGACATCTGCCCCAATTTTGGCACAATTGATCACGTGCATCGAATGCCTCACTGATGCTGCCAAGATTTTGGTGTTGAAATTATAATTTTCAAAAATCATTTTTATTTCTTCTATCAACGCAAGTCCATCGCTAGACACATCGTCTAGCCTTCCAATAAATGGCGATACATAAGCCGCTCCGGCTTTTGCAGCAACAAGAGCTTGACCAGCCGAAAAGATAAGCGTTACATTGGTTTTGATTCCCCTTTCAGAAAAATAGCGTGTTGCTTTGATGCCATCTGCAGTCATAGGCAGTTTTACTACAATTTGATCATTCAAATCTACCAATTCTTCGCCCTCTTTGATCATTCCGTCATAATCGAGCGCATTCACTTCGGCACTCACGTCGCCTTCAACGAGTTTGCAAATACTCACATAATGCTTCAAAATATTGTTTTTTCCAGTGATGCCTTCTTTTGCCATCAGGCTCGGATTGGTTGTTACACCGTCTAAAATGCCCATTTCTTGAGCTTCTTTGATTTGTGCTAAATTGGCGGTGTCGATAAAAAATTTCATGTAATTGTGTTTTTAATTTGTTTATAATCTAATTGATATGCCAAAGTTGAGGTCAATGCGCCAAAGGTTTTCGCCCTCATTATTATTGTATTTGATAGTTTCGGTGCTTCCGTTTGGGTATGCAATTTTTAGTTCTTTGATTACACCACCAATAATATTGAGTTGTGGCCCTATGGCAACATTTTTTAAAACCCGATATTTGTAGCCCAAACCAGCTGTTAGTCCAAAAGTTGAGCCCGTAGTTTTGGCAGTTTGTCCCAAAATGGTTTCCAACTGCTCTAATCCCATATAACCTAAAGCCATTTCTAACGAGGCCTCAAACTTGTTGTTTGAAGACCTATTGTCAACAACATAAGCTACGCCAAAAAAGGAGATTTGGTGATCAGAATTGATAGGAACCAAGCCTGAAGTGCCATCATTATACACAATCGGAAAATTGTTTGTTGTTACTTTTGAATTGAAGTAGTTGTATTTGACCCCAACAGAAGCGTTTTGATTTAGTTTATAAAAAACTGCAGCTTCAAAACCACTGCCTGATTTCAGGGAAGTTAAGTGTTTTTGTGCCGTTAGATTAAGATTTGATGGTAGTTGACCTATTCTAAAGGCGGGGCCATAATTGACATTAATTGTAATTTTTTCTGTAACATCTTGCGGTTTAGAAATCGAGCTTATTACAGCTTGCGTGGGTGTAGCAGCAGTGTTTTGGCTCAAAACTACAACTTCATTTGTTGGTGATACAGCTGAATTTTTTTTTAAATCGTTCATTGCAATCGCTTCAATTTTCAAAACTTGTGCTTCTATTTGATGACAAGAACTTCCAAATGTGGCTGGCACCTCATGCTTGATCAACCGAATGGCATTGCCACCCATTTTTCTGGCTTCTTCATTTGCTAATGCAATGACCATTTCAAAATTGCAGTTGGTCGCCAAGCCACTATCTCCAATTTTTACGTTTCCAATATATTGATATACAGCAGGATATGGCTGTCCAATGTCAAAAAAAGCAACAGATTCATTATCTTCAAGAGGTTTTTGAATCGTTTTAACGTATGTTGAAACACTTGAAGCACAAGAGGACAAAAGTGTCAAACAGAGGAGCAAAATAGTTTTTTTCATACAAAAGGATTTTAGAAGTGCTCAAATTTACAATTTAAAATGATTTTGCAACATTTTTTCATAGATTTTATCTGGCAAAACTCTTTTCAAAACAATCGAAAATTTTTCCATAAACGCACCAACTTTATAATGAATTTTGGGTTTCGGATTTTGAATGATTTTAAAAATAGCCGCTGCCATCAAATCTGGATTAGCACCAGTTTTTACATGCAAATTCATTAAATCCAAAATTTTTTGATACGCAACATAAGGCGATTTTTCCAGAACGGGAGCATGAAAGCGATTGGCAGCAATATTGGTTTCAAAATCACCCGGGGCAACGTTAGTAATATGAATACCAAAAGGTTGCACTTCCAATCTCAAAGATTCTGTGGTGATTTGTAAGGCCGCTTTTGACGCAGAATACACACTCCGATACGGCAAACCGATATAGGCAGCGATAGAAGTAATGTTGATAATCAAACCCGATTTTTGAACGCGCATTTGTGGCAAAACAGCTTTTATAACCGAAATTGGTCCATAAAAATTGGTCTCAAAATTGTTTTTGATAGCCTCTAACGGAATTTCTTCTAATGGTCCAGTGATGCCAACCCCAGCATTGTTAATCACAATATCAAGCCGCCCATATTGATCAATAATTGCGGCAACGGCGGTGGTAATGCTTTCAAAATCAGATACATCAACTTTCAAAAGCGGAAATTTTGAATCCAAAATCGCTCCAGGGTTTCGGCTTGTGCCAAAAACATGATATCCTTTTTGAAACAAGAAATCGCCAATCGATTTTCCTATTCCAGAAGAACCACCCGTAATCAATACTACTTTTTTTGTTACAGCCATTTTTGTTTCAGCAAAAGGTTTTATACAACCAAAGTTCGCGAAATTACTATTTTTTGAATTTCAGATGTGCCTTCATATATTTGGGTAATTTTGGCATCTCGCATCATTCTTTCTACATGATATTCAGCTACATAGCCATTTCCGCCGTGTATTTGAACTGCCTCAATTGTGGTGTCCATTGCTGTCTGCGAAGCAAAAAGTTTGGCCATTGCGCCAGATTGCGAAATATCTTTTCCTGCATCTTTTTCAGAAGCGGCT
>JANNBA010000172.1:0-27870 GCA_031384845.1 Bacteroidota bacterium | reverse complement strand
GATATCACAAAACGTTATGTCGCTTGGCGATGTGGCGGATTAAGGAAGCCTAAACTTTCGGTTAATGACTGAACTTTCAGACACAAAACCAACTTTAAATTATGCCCAAAACCCGCCATATTGACAAACGGCGGTTAGCACTCGTTTTTCTTTAGTCGTTTCGTTAGTTTGTCAATGGTTTTTATTGTTTCTATTTTGTCTATTAGTTCTATTTTGCTTTTGTTTATCTGTAACTGTAAATCTAAGTTTTCTGCAAGCTTTTCAATCTGCTCAATTTCATTTTCAAATTTAGTTTTTGTTTCTTGGTCTAAGATACTTAAATGTCTCATAGTAAAGTCAAGATAAGTGTCATTAATTTCTATCTTTGAACTCAAGTCTTTAATATCCAAAATCAATGGAACATGGTCGCTTTTGTCAATCCAATCCATTGGGTTTCCAAACGTTAAATTATAACCATTCTTAATTATGTCGTGGGAAGCGAAAATATAGTCTATATGATATGGCTTTTCAAGATTTCGATACATATAAAATGTCTTTAAACTTTCTTGTCCGTGAGATTCATTTTGTTGCTTATGATAAAGACTTTCAATACTAAAGTTTTTGAGGAAATTTACAACGTCTGTATGGTTTCCAACACGTTCTTTTTCGTCCCAAATTTGATTACTGTTAAAGTCTCCAATTAGTATTGTGTTATTTGTCAATGTTGCTTGGTAATAGTTAACTGCATTCCAAACTTGTCCGATATACCTTGCTAATGGGTTTTGTTTATTGTCCATAGCCCATATTGCAAAAAGTAAGAATGAGTTTGTTTTGTTGGAAACTTCTAAAGGAACGATATATCTGAACTCTGGATTAAACTCTTTTAAAAGGTTTAGCTTATAGTCTGAAAACGAAAAAATTGCTATTCCTTTTTTTCCTGTGTTACCATACCAAAGAAAGTCGTTTGGTTTTGGTGTCAATTTGTCAAATTCCAATTTTTCTTCACGTTCACACTCTGGAATAATTAAAATATCAGGTCGTAACTCAAAAATTTCTTTGTTTTTAAGTCTAAATGCTCCTTGACAATTCCATTCAATTATTCTCATTTATATCTCTAATTGGTTTGGCAGTCCAAGAATTATTGAATTGCTCTTATTTTCAATTTGTATTGGAATTTCGTGATTGTATCTTCCTTTCAAAAACATCCAACGTGGAGCAATATCTGCCCAAGGTTCTTTGGAGGTGTAAGCATTTAACATTATTGCAGCTTCAATTCTTTCTCTTTTTCTTATGTCGTCAACTGTTGCAATAAAAATTCGATAATTTGAAAGTTGTCTCTCTATTGCTTTTGAATAAAATTCATAGTTGGTTTTAAAGTCAATTTTGTTTTCTTCGATTTTCGATTCAGCCCAACCGTGCCAAATTTCAAGTCTATCTAATCGTGAAATTGCATCCATATCGAAAATATTATAGCCACCATATTTATATTCTCTTATGTGTGTTGCAATTCTCTGTTTTGTTGATTTAGTAACTCCCCCTGCTTCAAGTAAAAAGCCATCTTTGTAGGGAAAACAAAATATATAAACTCCCGCAACATCTGGCATTTTAGTTGGAAATTGTTCTGTTTCATATTTCGGCAAACAGTAAGGTCCATTCCAAATCAAAACTTCTGTTATTATTTTGTCTTTGTCTCTTTCTCTATTAAAGCTGAATCTTGTCGCCATTGTGTTTTTCTAAATGAGTGCTAACGTGTAAATATGCGCAACTACCCTCGCATTTACATCCATTTTCGGGTAGATTTGCGAAAGATTGTTGTTATTTTACTACAAATTTATACTTTTTTTTTAAATTATTGTATCATTTTTCGATTTTTCTACTCTTATTCAGTTTAATCGGTTTTTGGGTGAAATTGTTAGTTTCGACAAACTAAAAACAAAAAACCTCCAACAAATAACCTCTCAAAAACCCAATAAGTCTAAATTCGCCCTGATGCAGCGGCATCCTTTTGTTTTTTTTCTTTTTCAGAAAAAAACAAAAGATATAGCGTGCAGCAGGACAGGTGGTGTGCAGGACGGGATGGTGTGCGCCAAAAAAAAAACCCAAAATCAATTTGACTTTGGGTTTTTGAAAATATCAAAGAGGGTTTATTCTCTTGGTGGTCGTGGCATTAGTGCTTTTTTGGACACTTTTTCTTTGCGGGTTTTTGGGTCGATACCTAAATATTTGACTTGAAAAACATCGCCCATCTTGACTACATCGGTCACGTTTTCGGTGCGCTCCCATGCTAATTCAGACACGTGAAGCAAGACTTCGTTGCCAGGTGCATCGGTATATTCTACGACGGCTCCAAAGTCTAAAAGTTTGATTACTTTAACTTGATATGCTTCGCCCATTGTTGGTTTGAATATGATAGAGTCTATTTTGGCCAATACGGCTGCAATTCCGTCTGGGTTTGTTCCCAAAATTTCTACTACGCCTTGTTCGTCAACTTCGTTGATCACAATGGTACAGCCGGTTGCTTTTTGTAATTCTTGGATTACTTTTCCGCCTGGCCCGATGAGTGCGCCAATGAAATTGCCTGGAATGGTGCGCATGATAATTTTTGGTGCATATACTTTGACGTCGGTTTTTGGTGCGGCCAAAACTTCGGTTAGTTTGCCCAAAATGTGGAGTCTTCCGTCACGGGCTTGCGCGAGGGCTTGCTCCATGATTTCGTATTTTAGACCGTCTATTTTGATGTCCATTTGACAGGCTGTGATGCCTTGTGAGGTTCCGGTTACTTTAAAATCCATGTCGCCAAGGTGGTCTTCGTCGCCCAAAATATCTGATAAAACGGCAAATCTATCGCCGTCTGTGATAAGTCCCATTGCGATTCCAGATACAGGTCTGATGAGTTGAATTCCGGCATCCATAAGGGATAGTGTTCCGGCACATACGGTTGCCATTGATGATGATCCGTTTGACTCTAACACTTCCGAAACAATTCTGATGGTATATGGACAATCTGCGGGAATCATGTTTTTGAGGGCTCTTTGTGCCAAGTTTCCGTGTCCAACTTCGCGACGTGAGGTGCCTCTTAATGGTTTTGCTTCGCCGGTAGAAAATGGTGGAAAGTTGTAATGTAAGTAGAATTTTTCTTCGCCTTGTTCTGATGGTGAGTCAATTTGGTTGGCTTCGCGCGAGGTTCCTAATGTAGCGGTTGCAAGGGCTTGTGTTTCGCCTCGTGTAAATAATGCTGAACCGTGAACGGATGGCAAATAATCTACTTCGCACCAGATTGGTCGAATTTCTGTTGTTTTTCTTCCGTCAAGGCGTGTTCCTAAATCGAGGGTAACGTTTCTAACGGCTTCTTTGTTGACTTTGTAAAAATATTTGTTGACCAAATCGCCATTTTCTGCCAATTCTTCGTCGCTAAATAGTGTTTTTACTTCGTCTTTTACGGCTGCAAATGCTGCGGTGCGCTCGTGTTTTGCAGAGCCTACTTTTGCGATTGCATATACTTTGTCATAAGCAGCGGCTTTTACTTTATCAAAAATATCTTGGTTTGATTTTTCTAATTCGTAGGTGCGTACTTCTTTTTTGCCAAAAGCAGCTTGCAAACGTTCTTGAGCTGCAATTTGCACCTTAATATGTTGGTGTGCAAATTTGATAGCTTCTACCATTTCGGCTTCAGAAATTTCTTTCATTTCGCCTTCTACCATTGCAATAGAATCTGTAGATGCGCCAATCATCATATCGATGTCTGAGGCTTCTAATTGTGCTTTGCTTGGATTGATAATAAATTTGCCATCAATTCGTCCAACTCTTGCTTCTGAAATGAGTGTTGCAAACGGAATGTCTGAAAGTGCCAATGCTGCAGAGGCTGCCAATCCGGCCAATGCGTCTGGCATTACATCTTCGTCATGCGACATAAGTTGAATCATCACTTGAGTTTCGGCATGATAATCGCTTGGAAAAAGCGGTCTCAACACGCGATCAACCAATCTCATGGTTAATACTTCGTTGTCGCTCGGGCGTGCTTCTCGTTTGAAAAAGCCTCCTGGAAAACGACCTGCGGCTGCAAATTTTTCGCGATAATCTACCGTAAGTGGCAAAAAGTCAACGGGACTTGCGGTTTTTGCAGAAACTACTGTTGCAAGCAACATACATTTTCCGGTTCTAACCACTACGGATCCGTCAGCTTGTTTGGCCAATCGTCCGGTTTCGATTGTGATGTTTCTGCCATCACCCAAATCGATGTTCTCTACAAATAATTGTGGAATCATAATTTTTTTAATTTCATTTTGTTAAACAATGGTTTTGTTGTGTAGTTGTGTGTAGTTATAACCCTTGAAAAACGACTCTTTTTAATTTTAATCAGTTTGTAATTAAAAAAAGAGGCACGTTAGCACCTCTCTTTTGTTGATTATTTTCTGATATTCAATACTTTAATAATTTCACGATAGCGGTTGATTTCTGTTTTCTTCAGATAATCTAACAATGAACGTCTTTTTCCTACTAATAATACTAATGAGCGTTCGGTGTTGTAGTCATGACGATTTTTTTTCAAATGCTCTGTCAAGTGACTGATTCTAAATGTGAATAGGGCAATTTGACTTTCAGATTTGCCTGTGTTTGTAACGTCTCCGTGTTTGGCGAAGATTTCTTCTTTTACTTCTTTAGTTAAATACATTCCAATATTTATTAATGATTTTTATGTACGAATTCCGGTTTTCGGATTCGGATGCAAAAATAGCAATTATTTTTGAATTTGCAAGAAAATGTGTAGATGTTTTAAAAGTTTGATATTTAAGACTATAAATGTGTCTTTTGAATTGAAAATCAGGTTCTAGAATTGTTTGATTGGTATTAAATGATTGAAGCGAAAAATTTTGGTTCGGTTCTGCAGTAAATTTTTTAAAAAATGAATTTATAATAATTTAAGTATCATTAATGATGTTTGAAATCAATACAACTCGGCAACTTGGGCGCATACAAACTCCAAAAAACGCTCGTCTTTTTCTGAAAATGGATCCAAAATATTTGAATCAATATCAATTTGACCAATATTGATTCCGTTTGCAATTATTGGCACTACTATTTCAGATTTTACGGCAATACTGCAAGACAAATAGTTGTCTTGTGCTGCGACATCTGGAACCACAAAATTTTTGTTAGTGAGTGCAACCTGCCCACAAATGCCTTTCCCAAAAGGGATTATCGTATGGTCTGTTGCGGCACCAACATAGGTTTTGAGTTTTAGTTCTTCTTTATCTCCATTTCGAAAATAAAATCCAACCCAATTATAATGGGCAATATTTTGTTCTAAAAGCGTACAAATTTGGTGCAGTTTATCGGTTTCATCTGTGTTTTTATTTGCAAAAATGTGGCAAATAAGCGGCTTGAGGTCTTCAAAATTCATTTTTTTTATTTTATTAGCACAAATGTAGTAAATTGCAACCGATTTTAATATTGTAATCATAAAAAAGTGACTGATTATTTAAAAAAATACCGCCCTTTTTTGCTGTTTTTGGTCAAATTTCTGACCACTTATTTGCTGTTGCTTTTGGTTTATCAATACTATTTGTCGCAATTTGATGTTGCTCATTTTCAAACAGATAGTTTTACGGCATCAGTGGCTTTGCAGGTGCAAGATTTTTTGAAATTTTTTGATTATAATGCAAGTTTACAAGCCCATTTGACAGAAGCTTCTGTAAGGGTTTTTGTTGATAATCATTCGGTTGTGCGAATAGTTGAAGGTTGTAACGCCTTGAGTGTCATGATATTGTTTGTGGCTTTTATTGTGGCTTTTGCTGGAAAATTTTGGCAAACTTTAGGATTTATTTTGGCAGGTATATTGCTAATTCATGTTCTAAATGTGGTTCGAATTTCTTTATTAATCATCGGGATTTTGACTTTCAAACCAATCGAACATATTTTGCATGACGTTGTTTTTCCGCTGTTTATATATGGTATAGTCTTTGGGTTGTGGGTATTTTGGGTTACTAAATTTTCAAATCATGCTACAAAAAATCCATAAATACAGATTTCAAATTTTGATGCTATTGCCAATGATTTTTCTTTTGGTTTGCATTCGTATTTTTGAAAATCAAATGTTCTATGATCCATTTTTAGTTTTTTTTAAAAATGAATTTCAAAATTTGCCTTTTCCAAAAGCAAACAATTTTCAATTAGGATGTAGTTTTTTATTTAGATATTTTTTAAACACAGCAATTTCATTATCAATAATTTATGTTTTATTTAAAGAAAAAGAATTGGTTCAATTTGCCTCGGTTTTGTATCTTATTTTTTTTGTGATATTGCTTGTTTTGTTTTTTTTGACCCTACATTTTGCAAATCCAAATCATTATTTGATGTTGTTTTATATCAGAAGATTCTTAATTCAGCCGCTTTTTTTATTGCTATTTGTGCCCGCTTTTTATTATCAAAATTCGGTTTCAAAAAAATAATTTATTTTTCTTTAATTAAAATTGTAAAATCATCAATTTTGGTTTAAGTTTGTTAAATTCAAAAAAACAACTTATTTGAAGTTTCAAAAGCTTTAAATTTTAAAACAAAAATGGAAGACCAAGACGGTATTTTAGACCAAGATTTACAACCAAATAGCTCAGAAAGCCAACATTTTTATGACCATAAAAGTGATGACGGTGATACGATAACCAAAGTTACCGGCATGTACAAAGATTGGTTTTTGGATTATGCTTCGTATGTGATTTTGGAAAGAGCCGTTCCTGCAATCGAGGACGGATTCAAACCCGTTCAGCGGCGTATTATGCACTCGCTCAAAGAGTTGGACGATGGCAGATATAATAAAGTAGCCAATGTTGTGGGGCATACGATGCAATACCATCCGCATGGAGATCAAAGTATTGGTGACGCAATGGTTCAAATTGGTCAAAAAGAATTGTTGATAGATTGTCAAGGAAACTGGGGTAATATTTTGACTGGAGACGGTGCGGCGGCCTCGAGATATATAGAAGCACGCTTGTCAAAATTTGCCCTTGAGGTGATTTATAGTCCCAAGATTACAGATTGGGGCGTTTCTTATGACGGTCGTCGCGCCGAGCCAAATAATTTGCCTGTCAAGTTTCCGCTGCTTTTGGCACAAGGCGCAGAAGGTATTGCCGTTGGACTTTCGACCAAAATTTTGCCTCATAATTTTAATGAACTAATTGACGCTTCAATCAAAATTCTTAAAGGAAAACCATTCACCATATACCCAGATTTTCAAACCGCTGGAGTAGCTGATATTTCAAATTATAATGACGGTTTGCGTGGCGGACGTGTTCGCGTGCGTGCCAAAATTGGTCAATTTGACAAAAACACGCTGTCTATTACACAAATTCCGTTTTCGACAAACACGACAACTTTGATAGATAGTATTTTGAAAGCCAATGAAAAAGGCAAAATCAAAATCAAAAAAATTGAAGACAATACCGCTGCCGAAGTAGAGATTTTAATTCACCTTTATCCAGGGGTTTCGCCAGACAAAACCATAGACGCCCTTTTTGCATTTACGGCCTGCGAAACATCAGTAGCACCACTTGGTTGTGTTATCGAAGACAACAAACCACTATTTATTGGGGTTTCTGCAATGCTCAAAATTTCGACCGATAGAACGGTTCAATTGCTTAAAAGTGAGCTCGAAATTCAGTTGGCTGAACTTGATGAGCAATGGCATTTTTTGTCTTTAGAACGTATTTTTATCGAAAACAAAATTTATCGTGATATTGAAGAGGAGACTAGCAAAGAAGGTGTGATCACTGCAGTTGACAATGGATTGAAACCACACACCAAGCATCTCAAGAGAGCTGTTACCGAGGACGATATATTGCGGTTGTTGGATATTCGAATTATGCGAATTTCAAAATTTGATAGCAATAAAGCACAAGACAAAATTGAAGCACTTGAAGGAGATATTGCACAAGTAAAACACGATTTAGAGCATTTGATCGACTTTGCAATCGCTTATTTTTTGAAACTTAAAGAAAAATATGGCAAAGGTCGCGAACGACAAACCGAATTGCGAAGTTTTGATACAATTGAAGCCACAAAAGTGGTTTTGAGAAACACAAAACTATATGTAAATCGTGAGGAAGGATTTGTTGGAACGGGTTTGAAAAAAGACGAATATGTCACAGATTGTTCTGATATAGATGATGTTATCGTATTTTTGAGAGACGGAAACATGATGGTTTGTAAAGTTGATGACAAAAAATTTGTAGGAAAAGACATTATTCATGTTGCTATTTTTGACAAAAGTGATAAGCGTACGATATACAATATGATTTATCGGGACGGAAAATCTGGACCTTCTTTTATCAAAAGATTTAATGTATCTGGAATCACACGTGACAAATTGTATGATTTGACCAATGAAACCAAAGGATCACAGATATTATATTTTACTTGTAATCCAAATGGTGAAGCCGAAATAATCACCATTTTATTACGCCAAGTTGGCAGTATCAAAAAACTAAAATGGGATGTCGATTTTGCGACTATTGCCATCAAAGGTCGAAGTTCAAAAGGCAATACGGTGAGTAAATATCCGATCAAAAAAATTGAAATTAAAGAAAAAGGGATGTCCACACTTTTGCCCAGAAAAATATGGTTTGACGATACCGTTCAACGCTTGAATGTTGATGAAAGAGGCGAACTTTTGGGCGAATTTAGACCGAGTGACAAAATTTTAATTATACAACAATCAGGAAAACTAAAAGTAATTACGCCCGAAATGACAACACATTTTGATACAGATATGGTTGTTTTGGAAAAATGGATCCCAAACAAACCTATTTCTGCAATTTATTATGATGGCGAAAAGGAACGTTATTTTGTAAAAAGATTTTTGGTTGAAACCGAGAATAAGGAAGAGATTTTTATTACAGAACATGACAAATCTCAATTAGAAATTGTTTCAACAGATTATAGACCGGTTGCAGAATTGATTTTTGCTAAAGTAAAGGGCATTCAAAAGGAAAATCAAATTATTGATTTAGAAGGCTTTATAACCATAAAAGGCATCAAAGCATTGGGCAATCAATTGACGACAGACAAGATAAAGCAAGTCAATTTGTTGGCTCCTCTTGCTTATGAAATTCCTGAAGAAGTAATTGTTGAAAACATTGAAGTGTTTCCTGAAAACGATGGTCAGATTGTTTTTGATTTAGAATAAAATCACATTCTGTCTGGTACCTCGATACCTAATAATCGAAAAGCCGCTGCGATTGTAGTGGCTATTTTTTTTGATAATTGAACTCTGAAAATTTTTTCTTCAATATTAGCAGTACCTAAAATGGGCACAGATTGATAAAACGAGTTGTACTCTTTGACCAAATCATAAGTAAAATTTGCTATCAAAGCGGGACTTAAATTTTGTGCTGCGGTTTGAATCAACTCTGGAAAAAGCGACAATTGTTTGATCAAATCCTTTTCTTTTGGGTGCAAAACAGTTATATTATGATTCGTGTTTTCAAAATCAAAATTTGCTTTTCTTACAATCGATTGAATTCGTGCGTGTGTATATTGGATAAAAGGGCCTGTGTTTCCTGCAAAATCTACTGACTCTTTTGGGTCAAAAAGAATTCGTTTTTTTGGATCTACTTTCAAAATATAATATTTCAAGGCACCAAGTCCGATGGTTTTGAACAATTTTGCTTTTTCAGTAGGGTCAAATTCGTCTAACTTGCCCAATTCTTGAGCTATATTTTGGGCAGTTTCTGTCATTTCGTCCATCAAATCATCGGCGTCAACAACTGTGCCTTCGCGAGATTTCATTTTGCCAGAAGGCAAATCGACCATGCCATAAGATAGATGAAAAAGGTTTTCTGCCCATTCAAAACCTAATTTTTTAAGGATTAAAAACAACACTTTGAAATGGTAATCTTGCTCGTTTCCAACGGTATAAACCATACCTCCAATATCTGGAAAATCTTTTAGTCGTTGTATTGCTGTGCCAATATCTTGTGTCATATAAACGGCAGTCCCGTCTGAACGAAGTACTATTTTTCTGTCCAAACCCTCGTTTGTCAAGTCGATCCAAACAGAACCGTCAGCCTCTTTTTCAAACACTCCTTTGTCAAGCCCAATTTGAACGACATCTTTGCCTAACAAATAGGTATTGCTTTCATAAAAATAGGAATCAAAATCGACACCAAGATTTTTGTAAGTAACTGCAAATCCGTCATATACCCATTGGTTCATCGTTTTCCATAAATGGATAACAGCTTCATTTCCGGATTCCCAATCAAGTAGCATTTGTTGTGCTTCGAGATAAATTGGAGCCATTTTTTTGGCATCGTCTTCTGTTTTTCCGGCATTTATTAAGGTGGCAATTTCTTCTTTGTAAACTGTGTCAAATTTTACATAATATTTCCCAACCAATTTGTCACCTTTCAAACCACTAGTTTCGGGCGATTCATTGTTTGCATATTTTTTCCATGCTACCATCGATTTGCAGATGTGAATTCCACGATCGTTGATAATTTGTGTTTTATAAACTTTTTTTCCGGCTGCTTTTATAATTTCTGAAACAGAAAAGCCCAACAAATTATTACGAACATGACCTAAATGCAGCGGTTTATTGGTGTTTGGCGAAGAATATTCCACCATTATTGCATCGTTTTCTGTAGATTGCTTTTTAAAACCAAAATCATCTTGATTCTTTATTGTATTAAAAAAATCAATAAAATAATGGTCTTTTATAACTATATTCAAAAAACCAGATATAACGTTAAATGCTGCTACTTCCTTTACATTTTGAACTAAATAATGTCCAATTTTGTTGCCGATTTCAACGGGGTTGCTTTTTATTTTTTTTAATAGTGGAAAAATAACTACGGTGATATCCCCCTCAAAATCTTTGCGAGTTGTCTGAAATTCAATGGTTTCTATAACAATTTGAAATTCCAATTGAATGACTTTTTGAATTTCGGGTAGAAGTAATTTTGATAAGGACATTTTATATAATTTTAAAGAATGCAAATGTAATTTTATTTCGATAAAAACTATAATATATTAGAGTAGTTTTGTCTTTTTTTTTTGATAAAAAGCGTCGTTTTTTTTGGTTAATAATTAGTTAATATCATTTTTTTTTTAATTATAAATTATTAAAAAAAATTTATTATGTTTGTTACCTTAAAATAATTTAGAAAAAAATGAAAAAAGGTATTTTAATTTTACTGTTTTTATCAGCGTTTACGGGATTTTCACAATCAATAACTGTAAATACAACAACTTACACTATCGATCAATTGGTAAATAGTGTTTTGATAGATTCCCCGTGTACTTCAGGAACAAATGTTACCTCTAGAACTGGAACTACATTTGGCTCTACTAATGGAATAGGCTATTTTGAAAATTTTAATCCTAATTTCCCATTCACCAAAGGGGTTGTATTGACAACAGGAGATGCTAGCAAATCACCAAGTCCAAACAATTCTATTTTGGTTGATGGTAATGCCGCATGGTTAGGAGATTCAGATCTGGAAGCTATTTTGTTATCGCAATCTGGAGTTACAATTCAATCTGTAAACGCTACTGTTTTGGAGTTTGATTTTATACCAAGGTCTCCAAATTTTAGTTTTAATTTTCTATTCGCATCTGAAGAGTATGGTACTTCTCAGTGTAATTTTTCAGATGCCTTTGCTTTTTTGTTGAAGGACAATACTGTTGGTGGCTACACAAATCTCGCTGTTTTGCCTACTCCAGCACCACCAAACACACCAATTTCTGTGGCAACCATCCGTGACAACTTGTACAATACAGCCTGTCCGTCTGCAAACAAAACTTTTTTTGGAGCTTTTAATACTGCAGGTTTTGGACCGGCAATTAATTTTAATGGTCAAACTATTTCTATGACAGCTAACGCAGTTGGATTGGATGTAACGCATACCTACCACATCAAAATTGTAATTGCGGATGGTGGCAATAATTCAGGTTATGATTCGGCAATATTTTTGGAGGGAAATACTTTTAATATCGGTCAGAATGTTTTGGGTCCAGATATTTCAGGTGTTTGTCCAAACAGTACTTTACCTACATTGACCTCGGGTAATTTGGCAGCGGGCACAACATTTGTTTGGTCAGAAGGAACCACTGTTTTGCCAACACAAACTGCTGCTACTTTAAATTTAAACAACTTACCAACCTTGACCCCTGGGATTCACACTTTTAATTTGACCTATACCCAGCCTGGGTGTTTGCCCATTTCTGATGATATAGATGTGGATGTTAACCAAGGATTGCCAGTTAATACAACAATTCCACCCATTTTGAAGTGTGATTTGATGTTACCATCATATAATTTTGATTTAAATAAAGCCAAAACTTATATTTTAAATGGATTAAATCAGGTTTCCCCGGCAGATGATTTGCCAACGGCTACTACTTTAGTTAGTTTTCATTTGACACAACCAGATGCAGTTGCAAACACTAATCCACAACTTACTTCATTTCCTTCGGCTGGAGCACAAACACTTTGGATTAGAATTACAAATACCATAACCAACTGTACAGAAACTCGATCCGTTGAATTAAAGGTTGTGCCAGCTCCAATAGTTGTTTCTGCACCATTAGATTTAGTTGAATGTGCCAGAAATACTACTGATACTCCTATAAAAGCCTATTTTGATTTGACGGGTAATATTGGTTTAATGTATGGTACACAAGACCAAACACAAAATATTATTAGTTTTCATACAACATCAATTGGAGCAACTAACAATACAAGCAGGATTGGATATTCAGGCGGACTTTTGTTATATCCTGCAGCTACAGTCTATGTTAGAATCCAAAACGCATCAAATGATTGCTTTGTAACTTCAAGTTTTAATTTGACGGTTACTCCAAAAGCACCTGTAGATGTATTTTTGGATACAACAACTTGTACCAACTTCATACTACCCGTTCTTTCAGATCCAGTAAATATGGAATATTGGAGCGGCACAGATCAAACGGGTACTCAGTATTTTGCAGGTGATGTAATTAATACCACTAAAACATTAGTTGTTTTTAACCAAATTGGAGGTTGCAAAAACAATGATATTTTCAAAGTAACTATTGTTAATAATGTATATTTCACAGCACTTTTGGGTAACGTTTCAAATTATCCAGTTTCTAGATGCACAGAGTTTGCGCTACCTGCATTACCTGCTGGGTTGAGTTATTATACTGCCGCGGGTGGTCCCAATGGATTGGGAACACAGTTATTGGCTGGAGATTTAATTACAACTCCTGGAAATAACACAATTTGGGTTTATTATGAAAATAATGTTGGAATTCCTTGTTTTGCCGAAAAATCTTTTTTAATTAAGATTATTCCGTTTGTGCCTTTGCCTGTATATCCAAATTTGTTTGGTTGTAATCCAATTAATTTGACTGCGCCTCCTGCAAGTGTTAAATATTATGATGGCCCTCAAAGTACAACTACTCCTCCAACTCTTATAGCAAATACAGCTTTGATTAGTGCCACAAAAGAAATCTGGGTTTTCAAAAAAACGGGTGCTGGAGCTACTTTATGTACTTCAGAGACTTCGTTCACAGTATTTATAGGTGCTGCTAGCATCACGCCACCACCACCTGTTAGTCAAACTTTTTGTACGCCACAAACTTTACCTGCTTTGGCAGTAGGTGAATATCGTGATGGTCCAAATGGAGGTAGTGGTGTAGCCATACCAGATGGAACTGCAGTAAATGCAACAACTACCTTTTGGTTTTATGTTCCAGGACAAAGTTGCACAGATAATATATCATTTACTTATACTGTAAATCTTGCACCGTTGCCGGTAATGGATTTGGCACCTGTGGTTTGCGATCAATATGTTTTGCCAACAATAAATACAGCACCAAATCCTGCTGGAAAATATTATCCATCTTCGGGTGGCGTTGGAACGCCATATCCAAACAATTTTCCAATTACAGGACCTGGTTTACACACTGTTTTCTTTTATGTAGTTGATCCTATTAGTGGCTGTTTTTTAGAAAATCAAATTGATATTACTATAAATGCTTCACCATTAATTGATGCTAGACCAGTTGTTGTTCAACCTATTTGTAACCAAAACTACTTTTTGGATGATTTGGTAAATGGTGAATATTATAATCTACAAGGAGGCCCAACAAATTTGAGTCCGCTTCAAGCCATTTTGCCTCCAGGTACAGAAATTATTGGAAATCCAAGAACAATTTGGATATATGCAGCAGCAGCCTCAGTATCAAACCCATGTTTTCAGGAATATAGTATTGATGTTTTTACAGTAAATACAACTGTAAACCCAATTGCTGATGTTTCGGCTTGTGACAGCTATTCATTACCGGCGATTGTTGGAAATGGCGATTATTATACTGAAGCCAATGGTCCTATGGGTACTGGAACTAAAGTGATTCTACCATTTTCAGTAACCACTACCCATACCTATTATATTTATGCAGAAAATAATAGCCGGATTTTATGTTCGAGCGAGGATGCTTTTACCGTTACTATCAATAAAACACCTATAATAACTCCAATTGTTGTATCGCCAGTTTGTGATTCATACACTTTACCAGCATTCAATACGATTTCTGTAACACCGGCAACAAGTACACTAAGATATTTTAAATTATCTGGTGGGCCATCTATTGCTGGCAATGTGGAGTACTTTCCAGGAAACCCAATCACATCAACGTCAACTGTATATGTTTGGGCTGAAAATGGAGCTACTTCGACTATTGTTTGTAATAGTGAAACTCCAATGAGCATCACAATAAACAATACACCAACTTTTGTTACGCCTGCATCTGCAGCTTATTGTGATGTAGATAACTATCAACTGGTTGCAACAGATTTTGTAGGTGTGAAGCTGTATAAAGATGTTGCTTTGACCCAACAAATTACCGTTTTCCCTTATGCTGTTTTGGCTACAGAAACTTTCTACTTGTATGCTGATTCTGGAACAACACCCAATTGTCCTGCTGCAGTTACTACTTTTACTATAACGATTAATGTAACGCCTACAATTTCGTTAACAGGTATAGATTTTGTTAATGAACATTGTGATCAATATACATTGCCAAGTTTGACGGTAGGAAATTATTTTTCAGATGCAACACATTTATCTCCAATTACCAATTTGACTTTGACACAAACAACCCATGTTTTTGTTTATGCCGATAGTGCTACCACACCAAATTGTCCCGCTGCAGTTCAAGATTTCGTAATTACGATCAACCAAACTCCAATTGTGGTTACTCCAGCTTCTTCAACACATTGTGATACAGATAATTTTCAATTGCCAACACTTTCAGTTGGGAATTATTATCAAGATATGGCTCATACACAGCTTATTACTTTGCCATATACAGTAGCAGCAACTAAAACATTTTATGTTTATGCCGATTCTGGAACTACACCAAATTGTGCTTCGCCGGTAACATCGTTTTTAGTAACCATTATTCCTACGCCTGTTTTGGTAGCTTCAGAAATTGTGGATGTTTATACTTGCAACCAATATACTTTGTTGCCCTTAACGGTTGGTAATTATTTTACTGATGCAACACATACTACTCCACTTGCTACAACATTTACTCAAGACACACATGTTTTTGTGTATGCAGAAGCGGTATCAGGGGTAAATGTTTGCCCAGTTGCAGCAGATTTCATGGTTTATGTTTATAATGTAGATCCTACTCCTTATCCGCCTTTATCCACTTGTGGAAGTTTGACACTTCCGCCATTGACGGTTGCTGGAGCTCAATATTATTCACAAGCAAACGGAGTTGGTGCTCCAATTACTGCTCCAATTACTGCTTCGCAAACTGTATTCGTTTATGGAACTTCTGCAAACGCACCATTTTGTACAGATGAGGCAAGTTTTCCTGTAACCATTTACTCAAGTGCAACGGCTTATACTAATTTATTGACACCAACACAAACTACAATTTGTGGAACCGTCACCGGAGATAGCACAGGATTTGATTTGGATAGTTTGACACCAACCATTATGGATACACAGAGTACGATTGCTTTTTCTTTAACGTATTATCCAACGGCTCTTGATGCCACAAATAATACAAATGCAATTGTTACAGATAATGGTCCATTGACTGATACTACTTTGGGTAGTGTTGTTGTAAAAGTGGCGAGTGTAACCTCTGCCAATTGTGCGGATATGAAACCTATAACCATCACAATTGTACCGTTACCTGCACATGCACCGCTCACAGGTACCATTTGTATAGATAGTTTGACAGGTGTAGTAAGTTTGTTGCCAAGTACAATAGACAGTGACTATAGCAATTTACTCTATACATTTAAATGGACGGATAGTACAGGAACAGTAGTAAACACGCAATCTACGCTTGATTTGACCACAAATCCAACTTTGGTTTCAGGTGTATATACATTGGAAATAACATCGATTTTGCCAACTACAGGTTGTGCCTCGGCGCCAATCTCGGTAACATTGATTGATTCTGCTAAACCTGCATCGGTAACGATAGATCCGATCCAGGATACTGCAAATTGGTTTTCTGATTCGCAAACAGTAACTGTAAATGCTGTACCATATATAGGAAGTGGTGCCAATTTCTTATATTCTTTGGATGGAAATACACCTCAAACTAGCAATGTATTTACAAATGTTACATCTGGTCCTCACGAAATTACGGTTTCTGATGCTAACGGGTGTGGTGCAACACCACTTCCTGTTGATATAAAGCTGATTAAAGCACCAATGGCTTTTACACCAAATGGAGACGGCATAAACGATTATTGGAATGTAACCAATATGGCTTCTGCACCTGATACTCGCATATATATCTATGACAGGTATGGCAAATTGATGAAACAAATTGTAACCTACGGTTTGGGATGGGACGGAACCTTAAATGGACAACCACTACCTGCTGCTGATTATTGGTTTACGGTTTATTATACCGAACACGGAGTTGAAAAAGAGTATAAATCGAATATTTCATTAATCCGATAACATATTTCATAAAAAGACCAGCAAAATAGCTGGTCTTTTTTTAATATATTTATAAATATGATACGAAAAGCTACTTTAGAGGATTTGGATGTGCTGACGATTTTGTTTGACGAGTATATGGTTTTTTATAAAAAACCATCGGATTTAGAAAGGCATCGTGCATTTTTGAAAGATAGATTGGAATTGGGAGAAGCCGATATTTTTGTGGCTATAAACAACGCACTGACGGTTGTTGGTTTTGCATTAACGTACACTACATTTTCATCGGTGAGATTAGGTAAAATTTTGATTTTAAATGATTTGTATGTACGATTAGTGGTTAGGAATCAAAGTTATGGGGCAAAATTGATTGCAACAGTTGGAGAATTTGCAAGAGAAATTGGTGCAGATATGCTACGGCTTCGTACTGCCAAATCTAATACTGTGGCACAGGGTTTGTATAAAAAATGTGGTTTTGTAACGGATGAGGTTTTTTTGACTTGTGATTTGATTTTGTAATTGCAGTAAATCAATTCTGGTTAATTCAAAACCAAACAAAATTTAGTGTTTTGTGAATTTTTAGAAATAGTATTAATATTTCGGTTATACCAAATTAAAAATTTGAACGCTGCATTCTTTTAGATTTGCAAAAAAAAGCTGATTTATACCATATAAAAGTATAAATCAGCTTATTTTTGATTTTTAAATAACTATTTTAATTATAGTCTATTATTTATCATCAGATATGTAGGTTTTATTTCCGTTTGAATTGATGTAATATCTTCCACCACGAGGACCAGTAAACACTTGTTTTCCATTGTAAGTGCCTGTTACTTTGTCATCGGTTTTTACTTTGGCCTGAACTGCTTTTGCTACAGGTTTTGTTGATGATTCTTTTTTGTCGGCTACTTTGGCGTTGGCTTTTGCATCAGCTTTAGCTTTCTTTTTGTCTGCCGCAGTTTCCTTTTTATCAGCAACTTTGCTGTCTGCTTTTGCATCGGCTTTAGCTTTCTTTTTGTCTGCTGCAGTTTCCTTTTTATCGGCAACTTTGCTGTCTGCTTTTGCATCAGCTTTAGCTTTCATTTTGTCTGCTGCAGTTTCCTTTTTATCGGCAACTTTGCTGTCTGCTTTTGCATCAGCTTTTGCTTTCTTTTTGTCTGCTGCAGTAACTTTTTTATCTGAATTGGCTTTTTTGGATTCAGCCTCTACCTTTTTGGCATCTTTTTTGGCATCGGTCTCGGCTTTTTTTGCAGCCTTTTTAGCGGCTGCAGATTCTTTTTTAGCCGCAGCATCCACTTTTGGGGCTTTTTCTTTGGTTGCTTTTTCAGTTTTTGGTTTCTTTTCTTTCTTAGGCTTTGCCTCTTGTGCATTAGTCAAAGTAACAAAAAGAAAGGCAAAACATAGTAAAATTAATTTTTTCATCTGTTTGATTGGTTTATTTGTTAAAAAAAATAAAATTAATATAATTTTTGCAATTAATTACTTTTTTATGATTTTTTTTTAATTTTCTACACAATTCAAATAAGATATAAAATAATCTTCTGGGAAATATTTTTCATTCGTTAGTTGTGAAAATAATTCTTTTACAAACACAAAATCTACAGTTTCAATACCGTATTTTATACGCAACATCACAATTGGTGCCGTTCTTAAATCCTCTAAACTGCCCTTTTGAAAAACAAAATTTGCAGCATTGACTCTTGAATTTTTAAAATTATTATTTCCACGAAGTAGCGTACCACAATTTTCGTCATCTGTGTGTAGCATCGTAATAATTTTGCCGTTTGCCAGTTGAAAAAACAATTTTGAATCACTATCAAAACAATTCGTTTTGATAAAACTATTACTATTTTGAATGGTTTGAATTGACAAATAGGGTGTTTCTTGGGATCGAATTAGCGAAAAAAACAAATAATTCGAGTTGCCTCCAAAGTTTCTTTCGTGCACAATGTAGCTCTTTGTAGTTTTATAAACTCCAAGACTATCTATAATATTTGTGCTGTACTCACAAGGTTTTTGTGCAAAGCTTTTGGAGAAAAGCAATAAAAAAAGGCTAAAGAATTTGGTTTTCATCATTTGATTTTTTTTTGCAAATTAAAACTATTTTTTTGTTATTTGCGTCGGTTGCAAAAAAACAATATTGGCTCCCGCCCTCTCCTATTTTCCATTTTTTGCGAATGTTGGAAACCGTTTCTGTAAAATTTCTTGTTGTTATGTTTGCAGTTTTATTCTCCAAAAATTGTTTCATATTGATTTTATTATAATCCAAAACAAGTTCAATTTCAAACACCCTGCCCGGAAAATCAAGGGCTTGATTTGAAGTATATAAATGTGTATGCTTTTGGAGTTTAAAAACATCGAATTGCAACATCACTTGATCGAAACCTCCAGATTTCATAATGGCTGCATTGGGTTCAAACAAATATTTTAGTGGTAATTTGTATTCTTTATTTGAGTTGTATTTTGAGTGTATAAAATTAAAAACTGTATTTTTTGTTTTTTCAATGTTCACGGTTTTAATATGGATTTCTTTGCAATATTCTTTTTCCAATTGCCATAAAATTTCTTTTACTTCATTTTCTACCGCTATTATATGTATTGATTTAACGTTTTGTAGCACTTTGATACCTGCAGAAAGGTCAAGTAGAGGTGCCGTTTTTATCAAAATATTGTTTGTATAATTAAAATAAAAATCTAAATTTTTTGGAACATTAGGCAGACAATCTTCCATCAAAAAGACTTTACCCTTAATATCATTTCGACGGGAAGGATCTACATATATCCAATCAAAATGTTGGTTTAGATTTTTTAAAACATCATAACTATCAATATTATAGTGTTTTATGTTGTCTGATTTCAATATATGACTATTATGTGATACAATTTGAGCAAGCATTTCATCTTGTTCACAATGTACTACTCGGCTTATTTTTTTTGAGAAATAATACGAATCTACACCAAAACCACCACTTAAATCAATCAAACTTTCGCCTGAAACCAAAGTAGCTTTGTAAGCAGCAGTTTTTTCTGACGAGGTTTGTTCTATCGCAATTTTTGACGGAAAATAAACACCTGGTGAAGAAAACCAAGTTGGTAGTTTTGATTTTGATTTTAATTTTGATTCAATCTGAATTAAAACCTCGTGCCAATCTGATCCAAAAAGTGGGCCAGCGAGCGCGGTTTCTGAAATTGGTTTTTCAATATTTTTATTGATAAATGTCTGAATATCTTGGCCTAAAATGGATCGTTTCAATATTTTTAGATTTTATTAAAAAAGATCTGGTTCTGGTGGAGGTGGCACTACCAAAGGTATTTCGGGTATATAATTGGGGTCGTTCAATATTTTTTTGAGCGTGTTTAAACTTCGTTTCATTTTGATTCCGTACCTGATATCCATACTGTAAAACCACAGAACATAATTTTCTGGATACCGAAACTCACCAAAAAATTTCCATACAATTCTTGTTTGGGTGTCTGAAACATACTCTGCAAAAATCTTTACTTTGAGTTTAACAGGGTTTGGTCTAAAAAGCTCCAAAGTTGTATCAATACCTTCTCCAAGATGCACTTTTCTAATTTTTTGCAAGCCGCTACCAATACGCCAATCTCGGCTGTCCCACCTATATTTATAATCCCTCAAACCATCATCTCCATAAAATTCTATGTGTGTGGGTCTTTTTGTGATTTGAAATTTAGAAAATTCTCGTTGTCGAAATATCAACCTTATATGGTCAAAAACGACATTTTTTGGCTGGTTTACAATAATAGATTTAGTCACTACATATTCTAAAGGAGCTAAACGCAATAATAAAGCTCCAATAAAAAAGATATATAAAAAAGTTAAAAGGCTCAATAAATTTTCTAATTCCATAATTATTTAAAATTCAAATTTAGTTTTTTATTTTGAATATTCAAAATCGTTACCAATTATTTGATGTAGGTGGTGCATCAGGTGCGTTATATAATCTGAAATCAAGAACTGCAAATTATTAATATTGCCGTTTGCTAATATAATTTCAAAAGTCAAAATTTTTGGTTCTTGATTTTCTAATAAAAATAAGATTTGTTTGTTAATTTGAAGCCACAAATCAATTAATTCTTGGGCGTTTCTATATTGATAAGCATTACTTTTTACCAACTCGTCTTGATTATAATTTATTAATTTATATGGTTTTTCTGAAAAAGAAATTTCAGCTATACGTTTCCAATTATGCAATGCAGAATCAATCAAATGTCCTAAAATCTCTTTTTTAGACCATTTCAACGCTGATATTTTTGTTTCAAAATCTACAATATTCCTAAAATTTGAAGATTCAACACGTTCTAAAATAAATTTCAATTGCAAAATTTCAATTGCCATAACTTTCAAGTTTCATAACATTAAAAATTTAAACCTGGATAACTCCTAAATTAAATGGTTTCTGAATAGGTGATTGATTGGCGGCTTCAATCCCCATCGATATCCAATTTCGGGTTTCGAGTGGATCAATTATTGCGTCTGTCCAAAGGCGAGCTGCCGCATAATACGGCGAGACTTGCTCGTCATATCTGGCTTTTATAGATTCAAAAAGTGCTGTTTCTTGTTGTTCATCAATGTTTTTCCCTTTTGACTTGAGTGAGGCAGTTTCAATTTGAACCAATACTTTTGCAGCTTGTTTGCCCCCCATTACTGCCAATTCTGCACTTGGCCATGCAATTATAAAACGAGGGTCAAAAGCTTTGCCGCACATCGCATAATTGCCTGCTCCATAAGAGTTTCCGATAATTATAGTGAATTTCGGAACTATAGAGTTGGCAACTGCATTTACCATTTTTGCACCGTCTTTGATAATACCGCCATGTTCTGATTTGCTACCAACCATAAAACCAGTCACATCTTGCACAAAAACCAACGGGATTTTTTTTTGATTGCAATTGGCAATAAAACGAGTTGCCTTGTCCGCTGAGTCAGAATATATGACACCTCCAAACTGCATTTCACCATTTTTAGTTTTCACAACTTTTCTTTGGTTGGCTACAATGCCAACAGCCCAACCGTCTATGCGTGCATATCCCGTAATGATAGTTTGTCCATATCCATCTTTGTAAGCCTCAAATTCAGAATTATCAACGATTCTGTTGATAATTTCCATCATTTCATAAGGTTCGTTTCTGGCTTTTGGTAGTATGCCATAAATTTCATCAGGGTTCAAGAGTGGTTGTGATGCTTTGATTCTATTAAAACCAGCTTTGTCAAAATCGCCAATTTTTGACATAATACTTTTAATTTTGTCTAGTGCATCTTGATCATTTTTTGCTTTATAATCTGTAACGCCCGAAATCTCACAATGTGTGGTTGCTCCACCAAGCGATTCATTATCAATATTTTCTCCTATGGCTGCTTTGACCAAATAGCTTCCTGCTAAAAAAATGCTTGCTGTTTTGTCAACTATAATTGCTTCGTCACTCATAATCGGCAGATAGGCACCTCCGGCAACACAACTTCCCATAATGGCAGATATTTGAGTAATTCCGGCACTCGACATAACTGCGTTATTACGAAATATACGCCCAAAATGCTCTTTGTCTGGAAAGATTTCATCCTGTAACGGCAAATAAACTCCCGCAGAATCTACTAAATATACAATTGGCAGTCGATTTTCTATGGCGATTTCTTGCGCACGTAGATTTTTTTTGGCCGTTATTGGAAACCATGCCCCAGCTTTTACGGTAGCATCATTTGCTACAATTATACAAAGTTTGTGGGCAATATATCCTATTTTTACAACGACTCCTCCACTGGGGCATCCACCATGTTCGGTATATAATCCGTGTCCAACAAAGCCTCCAATCTCTAGGCTTTTTGTGTTTTTGTCGAGCAAATATTCGATACGTTCGCGTGCTGTTAGTTTGCCGTCTATATGTTGCTTTTCGACACGTTTTGTCCCACCGCCTTGCTTTATTATAGCCATCTTTTGTTTCATCTCTGATACCAAAAGTCTATTATAATCTTCGTTTTTGTTGAAGTTGATATTCATTGATTTGTTTTCATACTTTTATACAAACAAAAATACTAAAAACTTTTTGATAATCACCATACAATAATTTCTCAAAAAAAAACGCCCAATTTCTTGAGCGTTTTCTAATCTGAAAAAAATCTAATTAATATCTGATTTTTTTGCTTATCAAAGTTTGATCTGCAAGACTTACTTGTACCACAAGCAATTGATGTTCGATTTTAAAATCTGAGATTGCAAAAGTAGAAGACTGAAGTTTGTTGTTTTCAAACAATAAACGACCACGAAGGTCAAAAATTTTCACGGATTGCATTGTTTTTCCTCCAGAATTTAGATTGACAACGCCATTTTGATTAAATACAATCAGGCTATTATTGTCAAAATTTGGGTTCTCAGTAGCTAACACATTTTCATAAACCAATTCAAATCTAGTAGTATCGTTTCCGGCAACTGCTGCAAATGAATAAGAATTGGCTTTGATGTCATGTACAATTCCCGTCAAATTATCTTTCAAATAAACATTTTGTGTATCGGCAAAAACGCCATCAACATGGTCAACGGTGATGGTATAGGTGCCGTCTGTGGATGCTTTGAAACCCAATTTTACCACATCTGACGTCAAAAAAGGCAAAGCTTTTCCTTGGATAGTATATGCTTCATTATCTAAAATATTATACAAAAGCGAACCGCTATTTTCTATCATTTTTCCGTCAAATTGAACATCAACATCATTAGTAGCACCTTCAACATAAGCAACTAATATTTGATTTAATGTAGCCGTTTCGTTTTCAAGATTTAACCAAACACGGTGTTTTTCTGTGGTAGTTGCATTTCTAAAAAATTGATTTGAGTGATCGTCTATACGCATAGCGTTATTAAAAAGTACGGCTGTTGTTGGAGATGGTGCATTGACAACAAACCCCTGCCCTATTTGAATTTTTCCGTTGGGGATTGCACCACCAGCAGGAGCAGCAAATCCACTTCCATTGTAGGTAGCATAATTGTTTATACCAGCCCCCAAAGTGACGTGTGCCCAAAAATAGATTGTTCCGATTGTAGGATTCGATACAAAAAATTGTGAAATTAAAATAGGTGACGGATAAGGATTTCCAATCAAATTATAACCTAACCCTACTTGTGAAACTGTAGCAGAATAATTACCATTAAATGGAACACCTGTAAACAATCCTCCAAAAGTGGATGGTGTTACTAAAAAAGTGTTCGGTGCACGAATCATATACCCTTTTGCGGTACTAAATGTGTTTAAAGCTGGGTCTATCCATACAAAAGCATTGGTTGGTTCATTTAGCGTATAAAAACGATTTGTCAATGTCAATGGTGAAAAAGCACCTAGATTTTGACCAGTTACCGGTGAAGACCAATAAGCATAATCCAATCTTTTTAGGCTTGCATTTCTTTCAAAAGTTATATTTCCAGAATTGGCATCATTGCTAATTTGCATCAAATTGGCATTGTTTTCAAAAAACACAGTGCCACCTACTACTTTTATCTCTTCGTCAAGATGCAAAGTTGTACCACTTGTGAAAATAATATTCCCTGAAATAACTTTCACTCTTTTTGCATAAACATCGGTCAATGCGGTATAATCGGCGTCAAAATGTGCAATTATCTCTATATCTGGTTCTCCATTAGACCATTCTCCTGTCCATTTTGTAACTTTAATAACTTTCAATTCTTTTAACCTTGCCGAATTGCTACCGCCTGTCAATTTGATTCTAAATTTTCCTTGTGTCGCTGTGTTAAATGGAGCTACTGTCAAATCGATAGGGTCACGAAAAGATAAATAAGTACCGCCAGCAACGTTTACAAAATGTGGTGCTCCAACTATGGTATAAGTACTTCCACCATCTGTAGAAACCTGAAGCTCTAAAATCTGTCCGTTATTGCCTCCAAATGTAGAAGCCATAAAATCGATTTCGATAGTTTTTAAAGTAGAGAAATTAATGATTGGAGTACTAATGCTTCCTCCTTGTGCAATATTCAAATACCCTCCAGCTGATGTAGCACTCGAAATGCTAAAACCTTGACCAATAGCGGTATTAATGTCGTTTGCAGTGCCTAAGGTGTTGTGATAAGGAATACCAAAAGGAGTTCTAACCGTACCTTGTGTAGTAACACTCACTGCAGGGGCAGAACTACCAGAAATGTCTATAATTGAATTATAAACTCCAGCTATCAAACCGGCTTTAAGTCGAACATAAACAGAGGCATTTGTGAGTGTAGCTGCACTATAACCCAAAGTTGCAGTTGTTCCAAATGTGATGTTATCTGATGATACCTCAAAATCTGGCGTGCTTGGGGATACACTCAAACTTCCGTTTGCAGGTGATAAATTTGCACCACTAACTGTAAAACTCTGAACCGCAGATGGATTTGGTCCAACCAAATAATCTAAACCTGTTAAACTTGCAACAGATGTTGAAACCGATGGAATTGGACTTAAAATCACATTTCCATTAAAAATAAAATCGTTTATACTGAAGGTTGCTGTTGGTGAGCTAGCACCAAATGCATATATTCTAAATGTAATTGCTGAAGTGATTTGCTGATAAGCAGGCGCAGACAAATCTACGGTTGCAGTGGTTGCAGTAGTTGATGCAGATAGCGAACCAATATCAGTTGTAAAATTATCAAGACTTGAGCGCATCATTACGGCTGTTGGGCCAGTAGATGATTTTATGCTCGTATATATAAAACTTTTAAAATCAATTTGATTTCCAGCGGTTGGCGTAAGCACAAATTCAAAATATTTGTTGGCATCAAATGTTACCGCATTCCAAGTATTGGCGTTATAGCGATCTGTTGCCCCGGTTCCAACAATTCCAGAACCGCGCCCAATTCCAGAAACAATCAATAAAGGATCTACAATTTGTCCAGCAGTAAATGGGTTTGACAAATAAGCGGTTGCATGGGTAATTGTGTTAGAAAAAATAGATTTATTAATATCAAACGCATTACTAATTGCGGTCATAACCCCCGAAGTGGCAGTAAGTACAACTCCATTTTGCAAAGCACTATGTGCCAAAGTCGCAAAAGTAACAATACCAAAAACATCTGCAGTGGCAGAAACTGGTGTTCCAACCAAGGCACCACTTGATGTGATTACAACTGGCTCTACATAATTAAGGTCTAAATTCCCTAATGCATCAACCAGTTTTAGTTTTACCGAAGGCGTAATTGATGCGTTGATATTAGTTGCTGTGGGTTGTGTAGTAAATGACATTAAACTTGCAACAACGGCGATTCTATTATCCGCGGCTGCCGAAGTTGTGCTAGCACCTCCTGCGTTTGTTGCTGCAAAAGTTGAAAATAAAGGGTTTGCAGTTGCTGCTGTAATGGCATATACCGTTTGTTGGTTATCAATCACTGCACTATTATAGGTAGCTCTCAATCTAAATGTTTTGGTAGCATCATCTGCTGCTTCTATCATTAATCCAGAAAATGTAACAGATCCTGTTGTTACAGCTACTTCGCTCAATTCTGTGGTTCCGTCATACAAAGCCAATTTTCTAATATTTGCAAAATTAGAAACCGAAAATGTCAAATCTGTAACCTGGGTTTTTAAGGCATCTGCATCAGGAAGTGCACCTCCATCAGCGATAGTAAAACCACCCACTTCGATACTATTGAGATCTGTGATATCGGCTGCCTGATAGGTTTGATAGGCTATATTTGATGGTGTTATAAATGCAACATCTGCAATTATATCTGAAGCATTAGAATTGAGTGGCTGACCTGTTCCTGCGGCAGCTACATTTATTGTGGTTGCCAAAGTCGAAGAAAAAGCTACATTGCCAGACTTGCTACCGCTTGTTTGTGGCGAAAACCGAACATATAATGGCAATGCCGATATCGTTCCCGCAGTGTGTGGAATAATTGCCGATGCACCAAAAGTGGTGTTATCTGCACTCACCTGAAAATCTGTGCTAGGTGCCGTTACCGTAACGTTTGTGGTAAGATTAACCGCATTGACTGTTAGTGTTTGTGATGTAGAAAAACTATTTACAACCACAGTACCAAAATTGGCTAGAGGCGTTCCAGTAACCGTAATCGCTGGCGCTGCCGCTGCCGGAGACGAAGTGATCGAAATTTCGTCTAACGAAATTCTATCTCTTCCATTAGCTGTACCGCTAGAAATATAATACACCCAACGAACATGAACGATGGCTTGATTATCGCAGGTTGCTGGAAGCGCAATATTGGTAAACGTTTGCGCAGCATTTAATGCTAAAGTATTTGAACCCAAATAATCTGTACTTGCTACATCTGTAAAAGAACCTGTTATACCTATGCGATATTGCAATCTTACTGCGCTTATTCTATCTGTTGCTCCAGCCGCAGGTGCGGTTAATTGTGCAGCCGTAAATGTTACTTTGACGCTTGTTCTGTTAGTTGTATTCAGTGCTACTACAAGCGCACCTATATGAACTGTAGTTCCACTTTTTAACAAACTAATACCTGATCCTATTTCATTTCTTATTGATCCTGTTGTAACACTTGCAGTGCTGACAACCAATGGTGAGTCTAAAGTTCCTGTATTATGCAAATCGGCAGTTCCTGTTCCAGAGGCGGTTACTTCTGCAGCAAAACTGTGTCCTTGCATTGAGGTAGGATAGGTTGTTGTTGTGCCCGCTGCAAAGCCCGTAAATGAGAAAGTGTTGGTCAAATCGTGCGGAGCAGGGTTGGTCTGTGCCAAGGCTACCGTTCCAAAAACCAATAACATAAGGCTAAAAACCAGTTGTTTTGTGCCAAAATAGTGTAGAAGTGATTTCATATTTTATGTCTTTAAAATTGATACTGCAAAAGTATAAATAAAAAAGTTGATTTATAGTGATTTGCATTAATAAAATATTAACAAATGATATGTTCTATAGGTAATTGGAAAATTGTGACAAGCTATTCTAAAATTCAAAAATATTTTGATA
>JANNBA010000171.1:0-36927 GCA_031384845.1 Bacteroidota bacterium | reverse complement strand
TTTTTCAAAAACCAAAAAAAGATATAGCGTGCAGCAGGACAAGTCGTGTGTGGGACGAATCGTGTGCGCCAAAAAAAAATTGAAAACAAATTTGTTGTATTTTTGTAAAAAAAAGATGAAAAAAGCGGTAATTATTTTAGTTTTTTTTGGTGTGTTTCAGGGTTTTTCACAGGAGGATGCCTGGGTTTATTTTGTTGACAAACCCAATTTTCAAACCTATTTTGACGCGCCTTTGTTGATGCTTTCGCAGCGATCTTTGGATAGGCGCACGGCACAAAGTATTGCTTTGGATATGAAGGACGTGCCTATTTTTCAAACCTATATTGACCAAGTAGTGGCTGCAAACGGCATTTTGGTTCGGGCTAAATCAAAGTGGTTCAATGCTTTACACGTTGTGGGTTCGCAGCAGGATATTGCTTCATTGAGTGCACTTTCATTTGTGGATCATATTGAATATGCCAACCATTTATTGAATATTGGCGGCAAAAATACGGTTGTTTCAAATTTTGTTAGACCACAAAAAACGTTTGAGACAACGACGGTTTTTGATTATGGCAATTCTCAAAATCAGATTTCGATGTTGAATGGGCAGTTGTTGCATGAGCAAAATTTTACGGGTGCAGGCAAGATAGTTGCGGTGATGGATGCTGGTTTTCCGGGTGTTAATACGATTGCTCCTTTAGCTCGATTGCGTGACAATAATTTGATTTTGGGTGGTTATGATTTTGTGAATCGTACAGACAATTTTTATAATGGATTTTGGCATGGCACCTCTGTTTTGTCAACAATGGGTGGGTTTGTAGAAGGTCAGTTGGTGGGCACAGCGCCAGATGCGGGGTATTATTTGTTTATTACAGAGGATGTTGCAAGTGAAGGGCCTATCGAATTATCGCTTTGGGTTGAGGCCGCCGAAGAAGCTGATCGCCTCGGAGCTGATATTATTACAACCTCGTTGGGTTATACTACTTTTGACAATCCGGCTTATGATTTTACTTATAATGATATGAACGGTTCCTCGACCTTTATTTCTCGAGGATTAGAGATTGCGCATAGTCGTGGAATGGTTTGTGTAAATTCTGCTGGCAACGAAGGCGACAGTTTGTGGCACTATATATCGGCTCCCGCAGATGCGGAACATGCACTTGCGGTGGGTGCTGTGACGCCAAATGGTAGTTATGCTGTGTTTAGTTCGCAAGGGCCTACTTTCGATGGTAGGGTCAAGCCGGATGTTGTGGCGCAGGGACAGTCTGCAGTGGTTTCTGACGAGTTTGGAAATATCAGTTTGGCAGATGGGACTTCGTTTTCAGGGCCTATAGTAGCAGGAATGGTAGCGAGTATTTGGCAAGCTTTGCCAGGCAAAACAAATTCAGAGTTGGTACAACTTATCAAGGAGTCTTCAAGTCAATTTGCCAATCCTGACGAAACTTTGGGTTATGGAATTCCAAATTTTGACTTGGCTCTTACAACGGCTTTACAAACGACTTCAATGGTCAAAAATCAGGTTGTTGTGCATCCAAATCCAGCTAAATCGAACATTTTTTTTGATTTTGATGCTAGCGAAACTTCGGCAGATTTGAGGATTTATGACCAGCTTGGTCATCTTATTTTATACCAAAAAATTTTGAACAACCAGGCTATCGACGTCAAAAAGTGGGCTTCGGGTTTGTATTTTTATGAATTAAAAATGACTTTCTTTTCAAAAAGAGGAAAGATTTTAAAAAATTGAGGGCTTTTTTACCAAATGCTTTTATGCTTGATGGTCTTTGTCTTTTTCTAAAAACTGAGCGTCATAGAGTTTTTTATAAAACCCGGTTTTTTGATTTAATAATTCAAAATGTGTGCCTTGCTCTACAATCAAACCTTGATCCATAACTACAATTTTGTCTGCATTTACGATAGTTGCCAATCGATGTGCAATTACAATCGATGTACTATCTTTTGTGATCAATTGTGTAGCTGCTTGAATCATTTCTTCAGAATACGTATCTATAGACGAGGTTGCCTCATCGAGAATTAAGATGCTTGGATGGCTCAAATAGGCTCGCAAAAAAGCGATCAATTGTCGTTGTCCTGAGGATATGGTTGCGCCTCTTTCTTTTACGTTATAGTGATACTGATTGGGCAAACTCATGATGAAATCGTGTACCCCAATTTTTTTGGCTGCATTAATTACATCAGTTTCTGTAATACTCGTGTCATGAAGGGTAATATTATTTAAAATAGTATCCGAAAACAAAAATACATCTTGCAAAACTACGGCAATTTGTGACCGAAGCGAATGCAAGGTATAATTATTTATATTTTGGTTGTCGATCAAGATTTCGCCACTTTCTAACTCATAAAAACGATTCAATAAGTTGATTATTGTAGATTTTCCAGCACCCGTTGCTCCGACAATTGCAACAGTCTGCCCCGCATTTATTTGAAGATTGATTCCTTTTATTACAGGTTCGTTTTTGAGATAGCCAAAATGTACGTTGTTGAAACTAATGTCGCCCTCAAATCTTGGAGCTTCATTTTTGCCTTCGGTTTGCACTTCAATATCAGAGTCCAAAATATCAAAAACCCTATTAGCAGCAATCATTCCCATTTGCATTTCATTGAATTTGTCGGCTATTTGTCGCAAAGGGTTGAACAGCATTCCGATATACATTGTATAGGAAAACAAATGTCCAAATGTAGTGAAATGGTCATTTCCTAAAATTTTTAGGCCTCCATACCAAACGATACAGCCTAATGTCAAAGAAGAAATAATATCTGCTATTGGGAAAAAAATAGAGTTGTACAAAATTGTTTTGATCCACGCTTGATTGTGCTTTTGATTGATAACACTAAATTTTTTGGCCTCAATATCTTCTCTGTTAAATAGTTGCACTATTTTCATACCTGTAACCCGCTCTTGTACGAAGGTGTTTAGGTTTGAAATTTGAGTACGCACTTCTTCAAAAGTAATTTGCATTTTGCGTTGAAAAATCCTTGTGATCACTACCAATACCGGCATCGCTACGATTACAATCCAACTGAGTTTCCAATTCATATAGAACATAAAAACGATAACCACCAACATTTTTGCCAAATCGCTTAATATCATAAACAATCCTTGACTAAAAATTTTTGCAATCGACTCAATATCAGATACAGAGCGTGTAACCAATTGACCAACAGGTGCATGGTCAAAATACTTCATTTTGAATCGTAACAAATGCTCAAACAATTTGATGCGAATGTCTTTTACAATATCTTGACCCAAAATATTGGCCCAAAACACAAAATAAAATTGTGACAACACTTCAAGTATTAATACAAAAACCATTAGAACCACATATAGCAATAAGCCATCTAAATCTTTGGATAAAATATAAGTATCAACAGTTTGGGTTAATAAATAAGGGCGTAAAGCCGCAAAAACAGAGAGCAACAGCGCCCATATTATTACGCCATTGAACCTAAATTTGTAGGGTTTTGTATAAACCATAATGCGTTTAAAAACCTTGAAATCAAATGCTTTTGCCTTCATGTATTGTAGAAAATGTGTTTAAAAAAAACGATAAAATTACAAAAAAATCAACGATAAAATGCTTAAATTTTTGCTTCAAAAAAATAAAACCCGTCAAATCGTCACTCCAACTGCTTGTTTGTAAATTCTCAAACACCTTTCGCGCGCCATTTTGTGATCTACAATAGGTTGTGGATATGTAAATTCTTGCAAATCAGGAACCCATTTTTTGATGTAAACCAAATCTTTGTCAAATTTTTTGATTTGTTCAGTAGGATTAAAGATTCTAAAATATGGCGCAGCATCTACACCGCTACCTGCGGCCCACTGCCAATTTCCTACATTGCTAGACTGCTCATAATCCAACAATTTCTGGGCAAAATAAGCTTCGCCCCAACGCCAGTCTATAAGCAAATGTTTGCACAAAAAACTCGCCACAATCATACGCACACGATTGTGCATGTGCCCAGTAGCATTTAGCTCGCGCATACCAGCATCCACAAACGGATATCCCGTTGTACCATTGCACCAGTTTTCAAAATCTTTTTCGTTATTGAGCCACAAAATGGCATCATACTTTGGTCTAAAGCAATAGTTTTTAGTATGTGGGAAATGCCAAAAAATTTGCATAAAAAATTCACGCCAAATCAATTCATTCCAAAAAGTTTCGTTGTCTTCAGCAATCGCTTTTGCCACCATTTTTCTGATAGAAACAGCACCAAAACGCAAATAAACACCCAGCATTGAAGTTTTGCTTAAAGCTGGAAAATTGCGTGTTGCTTCATAATTTTGAATCAAATTTTGAGAAACATCAAAATCTGGAATTTGGATGATAGCACTTTCAAAACCAATATCTTGCAATCTCAAAAACGGATAATTGTGGGTAGCAATTTTGTGCAGAAATAACTCCGATTCAAAATTTTCTAAAGGCTGTTTCTTAAAATTATCTTTCCATTTTTTGGAGTATGGCGTAAAAACCACATAAGGCAAACCATCATCTTTTGTAACCTCGCTTTTTTCAAAAATAACTTGGTCTTTAAAGGTTTTAAACGCAATTTGATGTGCTTCAAATAAACTCAAAATTTCCAAATCACGGGTTCGAGCATAGGGCTCATAATCGTGATTGGTATAAACAGCTGTGATTTGATGCTGGGCAATTAGCTGCTCAAAAATCGTCTTTGGATGCCCACAAAAAACAGCAAGCGAACGATCAATTGCAGTCAATTCGAGATTCATTTTGGTCAAAAGTTGGTGAATAAAACCCACACGAGCATCATTTTGAGGCAACTCATCTAAAATATTTTTGTCGAAAATAAAAATCGGCATCACCAAATTTTCTTGCTGCAAAGCCTCAAAAAAACCCTTGTTGTCTTCTAATCTCAAATCACGTCTAAACCAAAATACCGTCATCTTATTTGGAATTATAAACGCCAAAAAGCGATATTAATTTGACTCTCCGAAACTCAAAAATCTCGTCCAATTTTGGTTTTACCAGTATCGGATGCAGCAATTCGCCAAGCCAGCCAAAAGGTATTTTATAGTCTATAATATCCTCCATCTCGACACCACCGTCAATTTCTGACAAAAAATGCTTGTGATGCCAAAACGAATAAGGACCAAAACGCTGCTCATCTACAAAATATTTTTTGTGACTCACATGCGTTATTTCTGTCACCCATTTGGCCTTAATTCCCAGTACAGGCGTGACGGTATATTGAATTATTTGCCCAGAAAACATTGGCTTTTCGTCGCCAGACACAATCACAAAACCCATATAAGGCGGCGTAATTGTTTTCAAATTTTTTGGCGACGACAAAAAATCCCACGCTTCATCTATCGAAATTGGAAGCCGTTGAACACTCCGTTTTGTATAAATTTTCATATTTTTTTATTTTTTTTTGTAGCACAACTCTCCAATTTTCAGCCATTCTGTCCCGCTTTACGCTATATCTTTTTGGATTTTCCGAAAAAAGAAAATCCAAAAAGGATGCCGCTTCAATCGGGGCTATTTTGGAACTTTTAGCTTTTCAAAACCTATTTTCTACCACTATTGTTGCCATACGCTTGGATTTTTACGCCATTCCAACAAGGTCTGCTCTTCGGCCTCATTGATATATTTTTTTGAAATAGCCAGCGAAATCAAGTTCTCATAATTACTCAATGTATGTAGTTCCAAATTAGCAGTTTCAAAATTGAGTTTCGCAATTTCAAAGCCATAGTCAAAAATAGCAACCATTGCCTTGACATTTGCTCCGGCATTTCGCAGTGCTTCAACCGCCATCAAGCTGCTTTTGCCAGTGCTAATCAAGTCTTCGATAACAATTACAGTTTGTCCTTTTTGCAAAAATCCTTCAATTTGGTTCAAACGTCCGTGGTTTTTGGGTTCAGGGCGCACATACACAAAAGGTAGCGCAAGTGCCTCGGCAACCAAAAGCCCAATTCCAATTGCACCAGTAGCTACACCAGCAATCACATCGGGTTTGCCATATTTTTTTTCAATATTTTTGGCAAATTCCTCTTTCAAATAATTTCTTACCGCTGGAAATGAGAGCGTTATGCGATTATCACAATAAATTGGCGATTTCCAGCCAGAAGCCCACACAAATGGATTTCGTGAATTCAATTTAATTGCATTTATTTGTAAAAGCAATTCGGCTGATTGGGCCGCAGTATCTTTATTAAAAATCATAGTGCAAATGTATAAAGTTTTTGTGAACGACAAACCTTTTTTTCTAACAAATCAAATTCAAAAAGAAACTGATTTTCAACTTTTTCTATTAGAAAGTGTTGATATAGAGCAAATTATCATCAAAATGTTTCAAAATAAATTGCAAAAAGTTTTTTTGTATCACCCAGACGAAAAAGAAATGCTTCGTGTTTTGAAATCAAAATTACCAGTCCAAAAAGCTGGTGGAGGCTTGGTTTACAATCAAAAACGAGAGGTTTTGTTTATTTTAAGAAACGGAAAATGGGATTTGCCGAAGGGTGGTGTAGAAAAAGGAGAAGAAATAGAACAAACTGCCATTCGGGAAGTAGAGGAAGAAACGGGAGTTGGAGGGCTTCGTATTTTGAAAAAACTTCCAAAAACCTACCACGTCTTTAAGCGAAATGGAATTTATAAACTCAAAATTACACAATGGTTTTTGATGGAAACAGATTTTGAGGGCACTACTTTGGGGCAAATCGAGGAAGGAATTGAAAAGGCGGAGTGGCTATGTGAGTCAAAAATGGCAGAAGCACTTTTAAATTCTTATGAGAATATTAAATTACTTTTTGAATCATAGTTGCTAATAATTTTGTGATTAGACCACAATAATTGATTAATTTTTTATTATTTTTGTTTTTCAAATTTTAATTATGCTTCAAAAGCTCAAACAGAAATGGCACATTCAGTCCAATTTTCAATTGGTAATTATTTGTATTGTTTTTGCAATAAACGGTTCGTTATCCGCAAAAATTGGCGCCTATTTTTTAAAGCTTTTATCATTAGATAGCGCTACTTTGGGCGGTTTTTGGTTTTGGGTATTGTTGTTGCTTATTGTATTGCCAGTATATCCTTTTTTGTTGATGTGCATTGGCTATTTGTTTGGTCAATCAGGTTTTTTTGTTCCATTTGGAAAAAAAATGATTCAAAAAATGTTTTTCTTTAAATAATTGCAAATTAACTTGTTTTTTGGTTTTTTAAGCTCAAAATTTTGATCATAAAAATTAAAAAATAACAAAGCATAGTCTTGTAGTTTCTGTATCTATATTTTTATATTTGCAAAAAGTTTTCTTTCATGATTCATCAAGATATTTCACTTCTCGAGCCCAAAAAGCACATCCTAATAAAGGGAGCACAAGTTCACAATCTTAAGAATCTTGATGTAGCAATCCCAAGAAACAAATTGGTGGTCATAACAGGTTTATCTGGCTCTGGCAAATCATCTTTGGCTTTTGACACGTTATATGCCGAAGGGCAGCGGCGGTATGTTGAAAGTTTGTCGTCTTATGCGCGACAATTTTTGGGCAGATTAGACAAGCCAAAAGTGGAATATATCAAAGGGATTGCACCTGCTATCGCTATCGAACAAAAGGTAAATACCACAAACGCACGCTCTACAGTAGGCACATCGACCGAAATTTATGATTATTTGAAGTTGCTTTTTGCTAGAATAGGAAAAACATTTTCGCCAATTTCTGGATTAGAAGTCAAAAAAGATAGTGTAACCGATGTGGTTAATTTTGTTCAAAAAATAGAGGTTGGGACAAAATTGTTGCTCCTTGCCCCTATTTATTTAGAAAAAGATCGAAAAATTGAAGACAAGCTCAAAGTGTTGTTACAACAGGGTTTTGCTAGAATTTTGATTGGTGATGAAACGCTTCGTTTGGACGATTTTTTGAATGATGGGAAAGCAAAAATAGCAAAAAAAGAAACTGCATTTTTGGTCATTGATAGAGTAGTTGTTCAAGATGACGAAGCCTTTTATAACCGGCTTTCCGATGCGATTCAAACGGCATATTTTGAAGGAAAAGGAAGTTGTTTTCTGCAAGAATTGGAAACGAAAAAACGACATTCTTTTAGCAATAAATTTGAACTAGACGGAATACAATTTGTTGAGCCAAACGTGCACTTGTTTAGCTTCAACAATCCGTTTGGAGCTTGTCCTGCCTGCGAGGGCTATGGCAATGTGATTGGTATAGACCCAGATTTGGTGATTCCAAACACGGCTCTTTCTATTTATGAAAATGCAATTTTTGCATGGCGTGGCGAAAGCATGAGTTGGTATAAAGATGCCTTGGTAAAAACGGCCTATTTGTTTGATTTTCCAATACATAAACCATATTTTGAATTAAGCGAAACCCAAAAAGAGCTGCTCTGGAAAGGCAATAAACATTTTGTAGGTTTGAACGATTTTTTTAAGGAATTGGAAGAAAAAAACTACAAAATTCAAAATCGTGTGATGTTGTCGCGGTATCGTGGCAAAACAAAATGTTTCAGTTGCAAAGGAAAACGACTCAGAGAAGACAGCAATAATATAAAAATTGCAGGCAAAACAATCTCTGATTTAGTAGATTTGCCTATCAAAAAGTTGCTGCCGTTTTTTCAAACTTTGGCTTTATCAGATTTTGACAAAACCGTAGGCAAACGCCTTTTGATTGAAATAAACAATCGTTTGGCATTTTTGAGCGAGGTTGGATTGGATTATTTGACACTCAATCGCAACTCTGCTACTTTGTCTGGAGGCGAGTCACAACGCATCAATTTGGCGACCTCGTTGGGCAGTAGTTTGGTTGGATCGATGTATATTTTAGACGAGCCAAGCATAGGTCTGCACCCAAAAGACACTGAAAAACTCATCAAAGTTTTGCTATCCCTTCGCGATTTGGGCAATACGGTAATTGTGGTAGAGCACGACGAAGATATTATGAAAGCCGCCGATATGATTATTGATATAGGTCCGGAAGCTGGAACCCACGGAGGCAAATTGGTGGCGCAAGGTGATTTTGAATCCATTTTAAAATCAACATCGTTGACATCACAATACTTGAACGGCGAAATGAAAATTGAAGTTCCATCAAAACGCAGAAAATCAAATACTTATATCGAGATTTTGGGAGCACGCGAAAACAATTTGCAAAATGTTGACGTACAATTTCCTCTCGAAATTTTGACAGTTATCACAGGCGTTTCTGGAAGTGGGAAAAGCACATTGGTCAAAAAAATTCTTTTTCCTGCTTTGCAAAAAAAAATAGACGGAGTTGGAGAAAAGGCGGGTCAATTTTCGGAAATGCGCGGTTTTTATCATAAAATTCAACATATAGAGTATGTGGATCAAAATCCAATTGGGCGCAGCTCACGGTCTAATCCGGTGACGTATATCAAGGCGTATGACGATATTCGAGAGATTTTTGCTAAAGAAAAATTATCAAAAATAAGGGGTTATTTGCCCAAACATTTTTCATTCAATGTTGATGGAGGTCGCTGCGAAAGTTGTCGTGGTGAAGGTAGTATCAATGTAGAAATGGTTTTTATGGCAGATGTATCGTTGCCATGCGAAACTTGTGGTGGCAAGCGTTTTAAGAAAGAAGTGCTTGAAGTGCGCTTTTTTGAAAAAAATATTGACAATATCTTGACAATGACGATCGACGAAGCATTGCTTTTTTTCGGAGAAAATAAACAAACAAAATTGGTTCAAAAACTGCAACCCCTTCAAGATGTTGGATTGGGATATGTGCAGCTCGGACAGTCCTCATCGACGCTATCAGGAGGTGAAGCGCAACGCATCAAATTGGCCTCTTTTTTGGTAAAAGGCGCTACAAAAGAAAAAGCATTGTTTGTTTTTGACGAGCCTACAACAGGATTGCATTTTCATGACATCAAAAAATTATTGACTTCCTTTGACGCCCTTATCGAAAAAGGACATTCTATTATTGTGATCGAACACAATTTAGATTTGATAAAATGTGCAGATTGGATTATCGATCTTGGTCCAGAAGGTGGCGAAAATGGAGGGCAAATATTGGCAATAGGAACCCCAGAAATGATTGCAAAAAACAAAAAATCAATTACGGGTCATTATTTGAAAGAGAAGTTATTGATGCAGAATTAGATTTTTAATTTGGAAAATCAGTTGTAATTATCTAAATTTGGGAATACAAATAAAACAGAAAATCATGAAGAAATTTCAATTAGAAATTAAATGGGCAATATTGTTTTCGCTACTTACTTTGCTTTGGACAATTGGAGAAAAAATCTCTGGATTGCATGATATCCATCTTGACAAACATGTTTTTTACACCAATTTTTTTGCTATTCCAGCAATTTTGGTTTATGTATTTGCGCTTATAGATAAAAAGAAAAATGAATTTCAAAACACGATGAGTTTTCAACAAGGATTTGTGACTGGTGTTTATATATCATTCATTATCATGATTTTAAGTCCAATAGTACAGTATATATCAATGACTTTTATTTCTCCAAATTATTTTGAAAATGTAATTTCATTTGTTATCAAAAACAAATCTATGACAGCAATTCAGGCGCATCAATATTTTAATTTGAAATCTTATATTTTTCAAAGTGCTTTTTTTGCGCTCTCTGTTGGGATTGTTACTGCTGCAATTGTGGCTTACTTTTTGCAATCTAAATCAAAAAAATAAGATGAAATACAAATTGATTTTGAGTTGTTTGCTATTAATTGGTCTAAATTCTTGTATTAGCACCAAATTGACAATTAAAAATATTGACCAAAATGCACCAATTTTGGTATTAAAAAATCAAAAAGAATTTAGAATTTCTGATTTTTCTACAGACAAACGCTATGGATATGAAGCTGATTATCCAGTAAATTTGTTTTTTGGTGATACCAAAAACGACAGTATCAACCAAATACGCTTTTTGAATGCTTTGGCTGGACCAAATCAAGAAGTTATTATTTTCAAAAAAATCAAAAACTGTTGTCCGTTTATGACCAAAAAAACCACCACTGGAGCTGGTTTCTTGACCCTATATTCTGTTCATTGGAACCCAGAAATGAAACCTATTTTGCTGTACCTCAACGGGTTTGAAAAAGGAAAAGTGGTTGTGCCAGTAGGTTTTGGATTAAAAAAATAAATATTTTCTGTTTTTCTAATTTAGGATAGTTGTCATAAAATGTTATTGTTTTGGCTCCAGATTGAAATTGACAGCTATTTCGATTTTCTCGGCTATTTTACTTTTTACCAAACTTGGAATTTCAATTTTAAAATCCTGAGGTTTTACAAAAAAACTACTGACAACATTGATTTTATTTGCAATCATCGAAAGTGTAATTTTGGTTTTTATTTTTTTGGAAACTCCGTGCAACGTCAATTCTCCTTCGAGTTCAAAAGTTGTTTTGGAGGTTATTTTTGTTGCGTCAAAGTTTAAAATTTTTCCTTTGAAAGTAGCTTTTGGAAATTGGGTTGATTCCAAATAATTTTCGTTAAAATGTTCTTCCATCAAAGGCGATTTGAATTTGAATGATTTTATTAGAGCCAAGGCTACAAAATCGCCTGTTGCTTTGTCCAAAATGCAGGATGCAGTATTATTTGTTGCAGCAATTTCTTCAAAGGCGGGCATCGAGGCTTCAAATTTGATTTCGCCAGACCGGGTCATCATTTTTTGTGAGAAACAAAATTGTAAAACTCCAAAAAATAGTGTCAAAAAGATATATTTTTTCATGATTTTTTATTTTAATTTTCATAGCCATTTGCGGCCCATAATTTTATCAAATCGATTTTGGATTGTATCATTCTGCCAGATGTTGGCATCACGGCTCCACAAGAAGCATCTATTCTGCAAAGAACAACTCCACTTTGACAGGCGGTTTTTAGATCTGAATAGCTATCTAAAATTGGAAATTGTCCTGCATACGCACTATGACAGCTGTTACATTCTGCTGCAATAATAGGTTCTATATTTTGTTTGTAAGTTGGCTTTGGGGCAGCTGTTGAGATTTCAGAATAGGTGCTTGATTCGCAAGACATAAATAGGAACATTAATCCTAAAGCTATTATTTTTTGTGAATTTTTCATCATATTTTTTTTTTAAAAAACCCTGTACATATTAAAACCAAAATAAATGCCACCACCATTCCAATTGCCTTGGGCTTTTGAAAAAACAGCCACATCATTCATCACCTGACTGTTTGATAAAACCATTTGGAATACGTGTCCGCCAGTTTCTATATCCAATCCTGCAGATAACGGATCGTGAAATATGGCGTTTTCTGGTGCATTTATCCGTTTGGCATATTCGATGTTGAGGCTCATCCGCTTTGAAATTTTGAAACGTCCACCTGCGGCGACCAAAAACTGATCCTTGAGCTCGGTTTCTGGGTCATACAAATTTTTGTGTATATATATTGGTGCTATTTCTAACGAAATGGCGTTAGAAAATTTTCGGGATACCAAAAGTTGGTTTGAGTATGCAAATCGGTTATTGGTTTTCAAATTTGGGTATTCGTTTGTTTTGAGTTTTGAATTTATATCTACGGTATTGTAGGCTACAATTGTAAAGGGAAAGCCATTTGTTTGCTGGTCTGCAAATTTAATTTTTGAGGCGAATTCATAAATTTTATTGGAGGTTTCTCGAGAAAAACCTATTGATAGCCAATTGGTTGCGCCATATATTGCGCCGATCTTGGTGTTGGCTTCGTCCAAACCAAAAAAATTGTCAAATCCTTGGGTCAAATCTCCAAATCGATGCGAGATTAGCACATACCACTCGTGTTTTGCTGGTAGTTTTGTAGATTGTAGATTGCAAATTTGCAATCCTTTGAATGCTGCTATTTCAATTTGCTTTTCGGTAGATTTGATAGTGTCTAATTGGTTGAGAAGCTCGTCTTGTGCCCATGTTGTTGTAAGGCAAAAAATACTTAATAGTAATGGTATTTTATGTTTTATATTCATATTTTTTGGTTTATTGCACGGTGCATTTGTCTAATTTTAATTCGGTCAATAGGTCATCATAACCAATAACTCGTCCTTTGATCGTTACATTTTGTCCTATTTTTAACTTTTCGTCATTTTGATTCAAAATACAAATAACGTTGTGATCTAACATAATTTCCAAATTATTGATACCAATAATAATACCGCTTATTGCTACTGGTTTTTCTAAATATTTGCTGTTTGCAATATCATTGTTTAGCACAAACTCGGCTGTGATTTGGGTTGTGTTTGTACTAAAAGCGGTTGTTTCGGTGTCAATATTTCTTGCTCCACCAACCATTACATATCGGTATGCACAAAATATTATGAGTGCAAATAGTAGTAATAGAAATATTATTTTTTTTGATTTTTTGGTCATTTTTGTGTTTATAAATGATTTACAACTGTAATTCTTTTTGCAATTAATTGAAAAATTTGTGTTTAATATTCGCTAAATCTTGATTTTATAAAAAATTAACTTCTTTACTATTTATAAATTTTAAACCTTGGCTTGAAAACTAATATTGGGTTAAATGAATTTTTTTGTAAAATCGTCGATGAATCTTGTTTTATAGTTTTTAAAATTGATTCTGATTTTATTATAGAATTCTATTGAATGTGATTTTTTTTCTAAAGAAAATGGTCTTTCAGCGACGTTCTTGCGTGAGGGCTTGAACGGAGCTCTCCCGATTTTTCATCGGGAAGCGGGAGTGGAAGCCCGACCCGTAGGGTCACGCCCAAATAAAAAAGATTATTTTGGGCAATGTTATTTCTATGGTTTTTTTTAAAACTATTGATTTTAAGTTGTGGCTGTCTATTTATTTTTTGACTAACTTTTCGTATTGTTTTTTGTTTGTGGATGAGGTAATTTCTATAAAATAAATTCCTTTTGGTAGTTTTGAAATATCATAATTGTCTGAGGCTTTGTCAAATTTTTGAACTGTTTTTCCTAGATTGTCATAGACTGTTATTGAATTTATTTTTGTTTCGGTTTGAATTTTGAATGATTCAAATGTTGGATTAGGATAAATCGAGAAGGTTTTGATTTCTTTTCCGTCTATTCCTAGCACAGAAAAATTTGCCGTTCCAAAATTATTTCTGTTTCCTCCGTGGTATTGCAGCGGGGTCATTATTGCTGAATTTGCGTGTGATCCTGCCAAATTTATGCTGGGGTTGTTGTAAACAAATGTATAATCATTGGTGCCGCCAACAAATGGTCTGGTTGCAATAATTGTTCTTTGTCCTTGATTTACGGTGTTGCTTACTAGCGTCCAATTATTTATGGCATCGATTGATGGGGTTGTGCCTTGCCCGTTTTGGGCTGCGTCAATTAATGTGGTGCCGTTAAAGTAAACAACATCATTTCCGGCTGACATTGCTCCAGGTTTTGAAAAGCTGCCAAATCCTATGGCAAACCATCTGTCTGATGGGCCATTGATTGTCATTGTTGCTGTTGTGGTGGCGTTGTCCAAATCTAATTTTACATTTTGATCTGAAAGTATTGTTACTACGCCTGTAGTTTTAATTTGTCCAAAAGATGTAGCACTTATGAGGGTAACTGCTAATGAGAGTAATAGTTTTTTCATGTTGTTTTATTTTAAAAGGTTGATTATTGTTTCGTTATTGGTAAAAATGGCATACTCAAATGCGGTTTTTCCGTCTTTATTTTGAATAGATTTGTCTGCGTTGTGTTCTAATAGCATTTTTATTATTTCAATATTTTGAAATTGAATGGCATACATTAATGCGGTTACACCTTGCACGTCTGTAAGGTTAGTATTTGCTTTTTTGTCTAATAATTTTTTTACCAAATCTATTTTTCCTTTTACTATGGCTGCCATCAATGCAGTTCCCATACCAGAGTTGTGGTTTATATCTTTCACGTTTTCAATAAGATACAATGCAACAGAGGTATTGCCACGGTAGCACGCCAATATCAACGGGCTGGATTGGTTTTCGTTTAGGGTTTCTATTATTGAAGGATTTTCTTTGTACAAAAGTTCCATTTGTGCTACAGTACCGCTACGGGCAACATCAAAAACGGTTTTCGTTTGAGAAAATGCTACACTTGATATACATAAAATAAAAAGATACTTTACTATTTTTTTCATTTGTATGGTTAATTTGATGTAAATGTAATAAAAATTAGGTTACAAAAATAAATATCCAAAAAATTTGGTTATTTTTTTTGTGCTATAAAAAGGAATTTGTTTTCACAATTGTAACCCTAAAACAGAATGAAAACCTAAGACATTTTTAGAAATCAATCTTCAAAAAAAATTGAAATACAAGTTTTTCAACATTTTTTTTCTTGTATCGAAAAAAATACAATTTGTTATTTTTGTGCTGTTTTTAATATCATTTGACGCTACATAAAAGATGCTGCTTTGCAAACCATATTCAAGCTTCCACAAAAAAACGGTACACGCTGATGCAACTCGGTTGGTAGAATTTCCATAATTCGACCATATCCGTCCGAAGCCATACCTCCTGCTTGCTCTGTAATGAATGCTATTGGATTGCATTCATACAACAAACGCAATTTTCCTTTTGTTGCTTTTCGACTTGTGGGATACATATAAATGCCTCCTTTGATCATATTTCTATGGATATCAGAAACCAAACTCCCTATATATCTTGAAGTATATGGCCGATCGGCTTCTTCTAATTGACAGTATTTTATATAATTTTTTACTCCCAAGGGAAAATGTACATAATTGCCCTCGTTTATAGAATAAATGGTTCCATCACAAGGAATTTTCATCATAGGATGCGACAAATAAAAGGTGCCAATAGCAGGGTTTAGCGTAAAACCATTGACGCCGTGCCCTGTTGTATAAACCAGCATGGTCGAAGTGCCATAAATCACATATCCGGCTGCAACTTGATTGATGCCTGGTTGCAAAAAATCTTCTAAAGTAACGGGTGTACCGATTGGTGATATGCGTCGAAATACCGAAAAAATCGTACCAACAGAAACATTTACATCAATATTTGAAGATCCATCAAGAGGATCCATAAGTACAATATATTTGTTTGAATTTGAATTGTCTGATCCAGAAACAGTAATAAAATCATCATTTTCTTCTGATCCGATGCCGCAAACAATTTCGCGATTGATGAGCGTTTGAATAAAAATTTCATTGGCATAAACATCTAGCTTTTGTTGGTCTTCGCCTTGAATGTTTTGTACACCGGCGGCACCAACAATATCCACCAATCCAGCCTTATTAACCTTATAGTTGACCACTTTCGCAGCCAGTCGAATTGAATTGATAATCCGTGACAATTCGCCAGTAGAATATTCAAACTCATTTTGATTTTCTATTATAAATTCTCCCAATGTTTTTGTGCTTTCTTCCATTACGCAATCGTTGTAGTTTGGCGCAAATATCGGTTTTTTTTTGTTTTTAAAACGAATTAAAATGATAAAAAAAATTAATTTTTAAAGGGATTTCTCTGCATCCACAAAACTTCGGGTTCAAAAAAGCGAAACAATCTTGGCAAAAACTTATGAATCAATACATTATGATGTTTCATCAACCCAAACATCTGAATTGGATTTGCGCCAACCGAACTTTTGATTTCTAAAGCTGTCCGCGCAAATACTATACTATCAAATTTCTTGTTGATAGAATAACCAATCATATCGTACAGCATATTAAGATAAAGCATTTTATCTCGTTGAAAACCATCATTATAACCCAAAAAATAGGTGTCGATAACAGCCCCATTTTTTATCAAGGTATTAAAACCAACAAGCTCATTATCTACAAAATATCCGTAAAATAAAAAATGCGATCCAAGGTTTTTTTTAAAAGATTCAAAATGGTTTTCTGCCAAATAAAAAGTATTAAAAGGTGCATTTTTGGTTACATTCATATACAATTCAAAAATCTTACTTTTGTGAAAAATGATGTCCTCCAACGAAAATTTCATTTTCAGAATTCCATCACTTTTTTTGCGGGCACGCTTGAACTGATCTCGATATTTTTTGGTCAAATTGTTCACATAATCATCCATCGAAAACCAAGAATCTCGAATTTTGAATACCATATTAGGTTGTGTATCAAAACGGAAATAATTTTTAAATTCTGGTATATCAAAATTAATAAAATCTTCATTTACAAAATCTTTAAAAGTTGTAAGATGTATTTTGATGCCTTTCTGTTTGAAAATTGTTACCAGATTTTCTGCCGCTTTTTCTAACAAATTTAAAGCGTCATAAGTTGGTATATCAGAATGAAAACAATAAGCATTTTGTCCTGTCAACATATTATTTCCAATAAAGAGCAAATTGGAAACAAAATTTCTGAACACAAAATCACGAACTTTTGCATGAAAACAACTTTTATTCGCCCCAAAAGAAGATACATTAGAAAGACAAATCATTTGCGAAATGGCAATTCCAACTATTTTATGGTCTAAAAAAAGAGCAATATAGTGGCATTTCATATTTTTTGGAGCAGCCTTGTCTAACACTTTCAAATAGGATTTTGACAAAAAGATATTGCTTTGCGCCAAAACATCCCAATCGTCTGAAAGTAGGTCGGCATTTTGAAAAATTTGATAGGTGTAGTTTTTTGCCATAAAAAAAATCGTGCCACAAAGGTAACACGATTTTTTTAAATTAAAACTATTTTTTACTTCCAGCCGCAAACAATTCCGCCCATAATCATTAGCGATACAATCCAGTATCCACCAGAAATCAAAGTGTATTTGAAACTTCGTTTTTCATACATAGCAGCTGTTGCTATAATTGGAAACACAAAAAACAGTCCAAACATAGCACCGTGAAGCGCACCATGACCAAAAGTGCGATAAGTGTTTCCATAAGCAGCTAGATAGTTGCTTAGTACAGAAGGATCAACACCAGCTATATCTACAGTTGCAGAAACAGCACCAATTTGATGGATTGCAACAAATTGAATAAAAACGGATATAAAAAACGCATATACCATGCCCAAAAGCATCGATACCCACATATTTCCGCCCCTTGCTTGCTCCTCGGTCACGCCGGTTGCTTTCATCCAAGCATTACCAAAAACCTTTGGATTGTACCAAATCATCCCCACTATTTGTGAAGAAAAAGCTGCAGCCAAAATGGCTAAAAAATTCATTTCCATAATTTTAAAATTTAGTTTGTTAGATCAAATATATTATTTTTATTTAACAATTGTTTAAGATTTTATTTTTTTTCTCACAAAATATAACTTTATATTATTTTAGAGTATCTTTGCATCGAATTGAGGTTGCGTTTTTTTAAAAATCGCATTAAAAGGGAATTTGGTAATTTTGATTAAAAAAAAAGCCAAAGCTGTACCCGCAACTGTATGCTAATCAGCTTGTTGTTATCTACACGCCACTGTCTATGATGGGAAGGCAAACAACAAGACGCAAGCCAGGAGACCTGCCCGCTTCACAAGACAAACTTTCGGGAAAAAAGGTTTGGGTGTGGGTAATTTCATACTTTTCTCCCATTTTATTAAACAAAAATTGAATAAAATGATCAACAAATTTTTTACTGCTTTTGCATTTTTTGCATTAGCAAGTGTAACAATGATTGCACAACAACGCGACAGTACTGCAACTCAACAACTTGACGAAGTAGTGATTTCTGACACTAAAATGGGTCAAAACAAAGAAAAATCCGGTAAAATTATTATCAAAATCTCTCAATCTGAGTTAAAACAGAAAGAAGGACAAAGTCTTGCAACTATTTTAAGCGCAGTTGCAGGTTTAGAAATTAATGGAAATCAATCTGCTGCAGGCAAAAATTTGGGCAATTATATTCGTGGCGGTCGAAATCGCCAGGTTTTGATTCTAATTGATGGCGTGGCGGTATCTGACGCCTCTGGAATCAACTCAGAATTTGATTTGCGACTTCTTCCTGTTGAGCAAATAGAAAGTATCGAAATTATGAAAAGTGCCGCAAGCACTTTGTACGGAAGCGGTGCTGCAACTGGGGTTATTAATATTTTGCTCAAAAAAGCCATTGCAAATTCCTTTGCGATAAACACCTATTTTAATACTGCTACAAATAACACGGCAACCGATAACAAAATTAAGCCCGAATCCTTAAATCAAGGTTTTTCTTTTTCGAAAAATGCCGCAAAAATATCATTTTTGACAGCCGTTAACAACTCTCAAACAAACGGTATGTCTGAAACCTCAGGCATAGATTTTGAAAATGACGATTATTCGAGATTTAATTTGATGCAAAAAATTGGTTTCAAAATTAATTCAAGATTTATGGTTGACATTTTTGGAAATTATGACCAAATAAACAATGATTTTGACAATTCTTATAGCGGTACTTTTTCATCAGATACTGATAAAAACAAAAGTCAAATCAAACAATTTAGGTTCGGTTTTTCTCCAAAATACAAATACAAGAATGGCGAATTTGTTTGTAATTCGAGTGCTTTTTTTATCAATCGAAATATAACAATTTCAGATGACTTGTTTGCTTATCAATCCAAAAGTGCCAATATTGATGCTGTAAATAAATACCAATTTTCAAAAAAATGGTATGTCATATTAGGAACGCAATATCAATTTAGTGAAATGAATTTTGAGTCTGTTTATGGCAATATCGAAAAAAATGCCGCTCGATTTATCACTGTGGATCCAAATATATCTTTTGTGTTTAATGCAAATTCTGGATTTAACCTCAATGTTGGTGGCCGTTTTAACACACATTCTCTCTATGGTAACAAATTGGTTTATAACCTAAACCCATCATATAATTTTGGAAACTTAAAATTGGTTTCTTCCTTTAGTACTGCCTATATTACGCCAAGTTTGTATCAATTATATGATCCATATTCTGGCAATGTCAATTTGAAACCAGAAGACAATAGCACGCTTGAAATTGGATTTGAAACCCGTCTTTTTCAAAAAAAATTACAATTAAGCATGGTGTACTTTCAACGCCAAGAAGAAAATGCAATAGATGTGGATGCCAATTATGTATATACGAATATCGACGGAAAAAACAGTGCAAATGGCGTTGAAACAACAGTTGAAATTGCGGTTTTAAAAAATCTAGATTTGAAGTTCAATTATACTTTCAACGATTTGGATTTGGCTTTAAAAAGGTTAAACCCAAAGCATAAAATCAATTCACAGTTTAATTTTAAATTTTCAGAGGCTATCAGTTTAAACTGTAATTATCAATATTTGAGTGATCGAAATGATATTTTTGGTTATCCAAATCAAAATACGGTTTTAAATTCCTATCAGCTTTTTGACACCACTTTTAGAGTAGCTTGCATCAAAAATAAGTTAACTTTTTTTAGCACCATTTCGAATATTTTTAACGAAAATTTTGTAGAAAACATTGGTTATTCAACTCGTGGTCGAAATTTTAAAATAGGTTTTAATATTTCGATATAAAAAACTTCAAAATAAAAAATCCCGTTTCAATTAGAAACGGGATTTTTATTTTGTATCAAACGAAATATTTAGAATTGCTCTCTTCCAGAAAAATGAAAAGCACTTTCTATGGCAGCATTATCATCAGAATCTGAACCGTGAACCGCATTTTCTCCAATCGAGGTAGCATAAGCTTTTCTGATGGTTCCATCTGCCGCATCTGCTGGATTTGTAGCACCTATTAGAGTTCTAAAATCTTCTACTGCATTTTCTTTTTCTAGGATTGCAGCAACGATTGGACCACGAGACATAAACGTAACCAACTCGCCATAAAATGGTCGTGCAGCATGAACGGCATAAAAAGCCTGAGCATCCGCTACGGTCATTTGGGTCAATTTTAGTGCGGCTATTTTGAAGCCCGCATTGGTAATCATTTTCAAAATGTTTCCGATATGACCATTTTCAACGCCATCGGGCTTGATCATCGTAAAAGTGCGATTTGTTGTCATTATATTTTTATTTTATTAAAATTTCGTGCAAAATTAAGATTTTTCTGCTTATAATGCAATTCAAATTTCGATTATCGTAAATTTTTGAGATAATGGTTCTAATTTTTCTAATAATTGAGCAATAAATTTCGGTCCCATTTCCAAATAAAATTCCGAAAAATTAAGATGTCGTTCTTGCAAATTTTGGTTTGGAAATAATTCGTTTTGTAGCACTCTAATTTGTTGCAACTGCTGAGAAAAGTGTCTTTTTTGTGCCTTCAAAAATCTTTTTTCAAGTTTTTCTAATCCGTTAATTTGCTTTGATTCTTGTGCTTTTACGGCACCCAAAAAAGAAGAATCTGTCGTTGCAACAATTTGATATAAGTTCTCAAATTGAATTTTCAATTGAGCTTTAAGATCTTCAAAATGATGAAGCTGTGGTGATATTTCTTTGGTTTTAATTAAAATTAATGCTTCTTGCTTCATGAACAAATCTGTCATTGAGAGAGACAATTTTCTGGTTTTCTCAAGCTGTTTTTCGGAAGCAACTACCACCGAATTTCGAAGCAGTAGCATTGGAAAAGTAGTATTGTGGCTTTCAAAAACAGTTTTTAATTGCAGCCAATAGGCAATTTCGCCCCCTCCTCCTATATAACATAAGTTGGGCAAAATTTGTTCTTGATACAGCGGTCTCAAAATTACATTTGGACTAAAATTTTCAGGATTATTGATGGCAAGCTCCAGAATTTCTGACAAAGAATAGATAATAGTAGTGTTATTGATTTTAAAATTTCCATCTTCAAATACAATGCGTTCTCGGCTGTTTTTTTGCAAATAAAATAAATTGATTTCTCTTGGATTTACTTGAATTTTATACGGCTGTAATGCAGCAATAGTATTGGTCACTTTTTCAAAAGAGGTTTGGTGGGAAAGCTCATCAATCATCACATTTGAAAACATTTTTTTGAGCGAAGAATCTTGCCCATCAATAATCACTAATCCTTGATTTGCAAAAAGTTGCGTTACAAAATATCGTGTAGCATCGGTCAAATTATCGTGTTTCAAATAGGCATTTTCAAATAATTTTTTCAAATAATTTGCATTTTCACTTTGTCCCAAATGTTCAGAAAAAACCTCTAAAACTGCTTTCAATCCTTCCGTTGACCCTTGTCCAACGGCACCCGAAGAGGTTTTGTTCCAATAAATTTTTTTTTCTTTAAAATTAAAAAAATTAATTTCTTCAAAATCGTGGTCTTCTGTAGCCATCCAATATATAGGCACAAAATGATGGTTTGGATATCTCAGACGGAGTTGTTTACACAAATTGATAGTTGAAATAATTTTGTATAAAAAATAAACGGGACCAGAAAACAAATTAAGTTGGTGTCCTGTTGTGATTGTAAAAGTGTTATCTTTTGCTAATAGATTGATATTGATAGAAATAGAATCTGAAACATCAAATTTTTGGTATTGTTTTTTTAAGGAATTCACCAAAACGGTTCTATTTTCTTTCGAATAGTTTTTTAATTTTTCGGCAATTTGCGCTTCAAAATTAGATAACTCTGGAAAGCGATTGTACCATTTTGAAATTGATGGTTTCTGATCCAAATAATCATTTATAAGTTCAGAAAAACAACCAGAATTTTGATATGTGGGCGGATCTTGAAACATTTTTTTTTTTATAAAAGATTTTAAAATCTCATTTGCATTCCAATCTTTGAAAAATATTGATCCACATCAAAAGTATAATTTATTTTGGGGATAATCGTTTTTTGTACACCAATAGGGCGGTTTGTTTTCTCAATAACTCGATTTTTGACGATACTATTTCCTATCATATATCCCATAAAAATAGCCAACGGATAATCTGAAGTCCAGTGCACTTTGCTTTGGACCATTTCAAAAGCCATAAGCCCCATCAAACCATATCCTACGGGTTTGATCCATTTTTTTTCTTTATAATTTTCGGACAAAATCGTCATAGTAGTCATCAAAGTTGTGAGATGTCCAGAAGGCATAGCATCATAATTTGGTGTGCTTTTGGCATAGGCAGCAAACGATGGAAAAGGGTTCCACTCGCCACCAGAATGCCCATTTTGTTCAGCTATAAATGGGCTTTCTCTCCCAGTAATTCTCTTTAGTGGCTGAACGATAAGGCCAGATGCAATCAATCCTTCGAGCAATTCACTCGAAGTATGAATGGCACGATAATCGTTTTTGAGCAATCCATAAGTGAGCAATCCACCACCAAACATAATAGCCGTAAATCCGTTTCCAAGGCGATAAATACCAGAATTTATGTCTTTTGGAAACATTTTTAGTGGTCCCGAATATTGGTGTGCTTCATTGAGTCCAATTTGTTCACCAAAAGTGCGTGATTGGTTGGTTAATTGTTGGTCTATCGGCACGAGTGCCGCTGTCGAGCCAAGTGCTGCTCCAAACCAAATTAGGTTGTTTTTTTGGATAAACATTTCACCAAAAATTCCAAAATCTGATGGAATGTTTGTAATAAACTCCCAAAATTTGGGTTTTTGATATTCAAAATTTAGATTTTTTGAAATCATATAAGTTTGAACATTCGGCAATTTCAAATGTTGATATTCCATTGAAAGTGAATCCATTTGTTGTCCAAAAAGTGAGGTGTTTATTGATGTTATCAAAAAAAAAAGCGAAAATAACTTGTTCATATATTGTATAAAATAAATACAAAAATAAAAAAAAAATAAGGTTTAAACACACATTCGCATTTTAATTTTGAAATACGTATAAAAAATGATAGTTTTTATAAAAAATAAAATATTTTTGCATAAAAAATCATTTGAAAACGCAAGTTTTATTAATCACACCACCTTTTACACAGCTTAATACGCCTTATCCTGCTACGGCATATTTGAAAGGTTTTTTGAATACAAAAAACATCACTTCTACGCAAGTCGATTTGGGAATTGAGGTAATTTTGAGAATGTTTTCTGAAAAGGGTTTGACTCAGATATTTGATTTTGCAGGAAAACATATTTCAACCAAATCAGAAAATGCACATCGAATTTTTGCGCTCAAGAATAGTTATATCGCTGTTATAGAACCCGTTATTGCCTTTTTGCAAGGAAAAAATCAAACACTAGCGATACAGATTTGCACCAATCAATTTTTGCCGCAGGCTTCACGTTTTGATCAGGATACCAATTTTGAATTGGCTTTTGGCAATATGGGCACCCAAGATAAAGCCAAACATCTGTCAACCCTTTTTCTGGAAGATCTTTCAGATTTTATTACAGAATGTGTGGATCAAAATTTTGGTTTCAGCCGTTATGCCGAGCGTTTAGGTCGAAGTGCAAATAGTTTTGACGAGCTATACAATGCTTTAAATCAAGAGTATAGCTATGTTGATAAGCTGCTTTTGCAACTTTTGGAAACCAAAATAAATCATGTTGCGCCACAATTATTATTGCTTTCTGTGCCGTTTCCTGGCAATTTGTTTGCTGCTTTTCGATGTGCTCAATTTGTAAAAAAAAATTATCCTAAAATCAAAATTTCGATGGGTGGTGGGTTTCCAAATACCGAATTAAGAGCCATTTCTGACCCTCGGGTTTTTGAATTTTTGGATTATATTACGCTCGATGATGGAGAGCTTCCTGTAGAACATTTGATTACAACTGCCGACAAAGGCATTTTCAAACGAACATTTGTACTGAATAACAATTGTGTGGTTTACAAAAACAATTCAGATCGCGCAGATTATAAGCAATTTGAAGTTGGAACACCTGACTATACCGATTTGAAATTAGACCAATATATATCTGTCATCGAAATTGTAAATCCGATGCACAAAATGTGGAGTGATGGTCGCTGGATCAAACTTACTATGGCACACGGCTGTTATTGGGGCAAATGTACTTTTTGTGATATTTCTTTAGACTATATCAAAATTTATGAGCCAATCGCTGCAAAATTAATTGTGGATAGGGTTGAAGAATTGGTTCAAAAAACGGGTGAAACGGGCTTTCATTTTGTTGATGAGGCAGCCCCGCCCGCGCTTATGCGTGAGGTTGCACTCGAATTGATTCGTCGAAAAATAATTATCAGTTGGTGGACAAACATCCGATTTGAGAAAAATTTTAGTCTCGATTTATGTATTTTACTTCAAAAATCAGGCTGTGTGGCGGTTTCTGGCGGTCTCGAAGTGGCTTCAGATAGGTTGTTAAAACTAATCGACAAAGGCGTTTCGGTAGCTCAAGTGGCACAAGTTTGTGACAATTTTGCACAGGCAAATATTTTGGTACACGCCTATTTGATGTATGGATATCCAACCCAAACCGTTCAAGAAACCATAGATAGTCTAGAAATGGTTAGGCAAATGTTTGAGCTAAATATTTTACAATCAGCATTTTGGCATCAATTTGCAATGACTGCTCACAGCCCTGTTGGACAAAATCCTGACCAATTTGGTGTGATCAAAATATCCAATCAAATTGGCACCTTTGCTAATAACGACATAGAATTTCTAGACAGAACTGGTATTGATCACGATAAATTTAGTTTTGGGCTGAAAAAATCGTTGCTCAATTTTATGCATGGTTACTGTTTTGATTTCGAATTACAGGAATGGTTTGATTTTAAAACACCCAAAACATCTATTGACAAAGACTTTATAAACAATACATTATATCACCCAACTGATCTATCGATCAAATCCAGTTCCAAAATAATTTGGTTTGGAAATCCTCCAAAAATCGAGGCTTTTGTAAAGACTAAAAAAACGAATAGTTGGTCTATGCTACGGCTACTTTTTTTTGATAAAACCCAACAAATTACAATTCAAGTTAACGAAAGCCAAGGTAAATGGCTTCTCAAAACTCTTGAAAATTGCCATGTAAACCAATACAAAACACAAACATTTGGGTTGCTAAAACAAGATTTCGAATCCCAATTTGATGATTTTGAACTCTTTTGGCAATCAAAGCCCGTTAGCGAATTGAGAGCTTTTGGGTTGCTGGTTTTATAAATTCGTTAAAATAAGAATCCTTAATTTTTGTCAAGAAAAACAAATGTTAGGTTTTGTAATATTTCGTATTTTTAAGTTGTAATGGGTTTAGCAATCAGCTGCAGCAATTGGAAAAAACAAATTTTATTGGAGTATTTATGGTTTCATTTAGAATAATTCTGTCTTCGCTCGATTTTTAATTTAAAATTCAAATTAATAAAAAACCTTATACTTCAAAAATCGCCCCGATGTAGCGGCATCCTTTTTTTGGTTTTTGAAAAAAACCAAAAAAAGATATAGCGTGCAGCGGGACGGGTAGTGTGCTGGACGGTTGGTGTGCGCCAAAAAAAAATAGTTTTAAGCGAAGCGGTCGAATGTTTGGTGGGTTATCCTATTATTTGGGCAAAAAGTTCTTTTTTGTCATTTAGGTATTGAAATTCAAAGCCTTTTTGGGTCATTTTGGATTGGATTGGGGCGAGGTCGTTTTTGTTTTTGAGTTCTAATCCAACTACTACGGGGCCAACTTCGCGATTGTTTTTGCGTGCAAATTGAAAGTAGGTTATATCGTCATCTTCGCCCAAAATATGGTTTACAAACTCTTTGAGTGCGCCGGGTCTTTGTGGAAATTGGATCATAAAGTAGTGCATCAATCCCTCGTATAGTAGGGATCTTTCTTTGATTTCGGCGGTGCGTTCGATGTCGTTGTTGCTTCCGCTGACGATGCACACGATATTTTTGTTTTTGATTTTTGGTTTATAAAAGTCTAATGCGGCAATCGTGAGGGCACCGGCGGGCTCTACTACCATGGCTTCTTCATTATATAATCGCAAAATGGTGGTGCAGACTTTGCCTTCGGGTACCAAAATTATATCGTCGAGGAGGTGGCGACAAATGTCAAAATTGTGTTGTCCTACTTGCTTTACGGCGGCGCCATCTACAAATTTGTCGATGCTGGCGAGTGTGCAAATTTTGCCGTTTTGTATAGCGGTTTTCATTGATGGTGCTCCGAGTGGTTCGACGCCAATGATTTTGGTTTTTGGGCTTAATTGTCGAAAAACGGTTGCGAGTCCTGCTGCGAGTCCGCCACCGCCAATTGGTACAAAAACATAGTCTATTGGTTTTTTGGCATCGGCAATGATTTCTAATCCCACTGTGCCTTGACCGGCAATGACTTTGAGGTCGTCGAAGGGGTGTATGAATTTTTTGTGATTTTGTTTGGCATTTGCTGTTGCCGATGCAAAGGCGTCGTCGAAGGTGTCGCCAATGAGTACAATTTCTACAAAAGATTTTCCAAAAAGTTGTACTTGTTTTATTTTTTGTTTTGGGGTTGTTTTTGGCATATAGATCACGCCATGAATTTGTAATAAATGGCATGAAAAAGCGACGCCTTGAGCGTGATTTCCGGCACTTGCGCAGACGATTCCTTTGGCTTTATCGGTTTTGGATAGTGTCGAAATTTTGTTGTAGGCACCTCGTATTTTGTAGGAGCGCACTTTTTGTAAATCTTCGCGTTTGAGCCATATTTTGGCTTGAAATTCATCAGACAAGTTTGCGTTTTCGGTTAGCGGAGTGGCTTGTACCACTCCGCTTAACTGAATTTTTGCTTGTTCTATTTCTTGAAATAGGGTCATTTTAGCCTTTTGGTCTTAGTTTTCTAACTTCGGCACCTGTTAGCCAAAGTTCTGATTCTCTAATTTCTTTGAGTTCGGCGTCAAGAGTGGCGCGATAGTCGTCTTTGCTTCCTGCGGCAATAACTCTTGCGGCTTCTCGTCCTGAGGCTACTTCGTCATATAGGGATTCAAACACGGGGGCTGCGGCGTCTCGAAATTTGCCTTTCCAGTCGAGTGCGCCTCTTTGTGCGGTTACAGAGGTGTTGGCAAACATCCAATCCATTCCGTTTTCTGCTACTAATGGCATGAGGCTTTGGGTGAGTTCTTCTACGGTTTCGTTAAATGCTTCTGATGGCGAGTGTCCGTTTTTGCGCAATACGTTGAATTGTGCTTCAAATAATCCTGCTAATGCGCCCATCAAAATGCCTCTTTCGCCGGTGAGGTCTGAGAATACTTCTTTTTTGAAATCGGTTTCAAAGAGATAGCCTGAGCCAACGCCTATTCCGAGTGAAATAACGGTGTTTTTGGCGTTTCCGGTGGCGTCTTGAAATATGGCATAGCTTGAGTTTAATCCTTCGCCTTTGAGGAATAGGCGGCGCAGCGAGGTTCCTGATCCTTTTGGTGCTACCAAAATTACGTCAACATCTGCTGGGGGAATTATGCCTGTTTGGTCTTTGTAGGTAATGCCAAATCCGTGTGAGAAGTAGAGTGTTTTTCCGGGGGTTAGGTGTGCTTTGATGGTTGGCCATGAGGCAATTTGCCCAGCGTCTGAGAGCAAATATTGTATGATGGTTGCTTTTTGACAGGCTTGGTCGATTTCAAAAAGGGTTTGTCCTTCTATCCAGCCGTCTGCTATGGCTTTGTCCCAGCTTTTGCCTCCTTTTCGTTGTCCGATGATAACGTTGAAGCCGTTGTCTTTGAGGTTTAGGGATTGTCCTGGGCCTTGTACGCCATAGCCAATGATGGCAATGGTTTGGTCTTTTAGGGTTTCGAGTGCTTTTGATAGCGGAAATTCTTCGCGGGTGATTACGGTTTCTGTGGTGCCGCCAAAATTGATTGATGCCATTTTGTTTGATTTATTGGTTAATTGTTTGTTGTATATGGTTTTGAAAATTATTAGTCTAATTTAGCCCCGATGTAGCGGCATCCTTTTTCTTTTTTTCTTTTCGAAAAAAGAAAAAGATATAGCGTGCAGCGGGACGGGTGGTGTGATGAACGGTTGTGCTGCTTCAAAAAAAAAAAATTACATTTGAAATATCATGCTTTTGTGGTTTAAATATTCGTTGTTGATGGGTTTGTTTGTGGGGTCGTTTTGTTCCATATCGAGGATTTTTTGGTGTATGCCTTGGCTGGATTTGATGATGGCGATGCGTGAGGTTTTTACAAATTCGATAAGGTTGTTTGTTTCAAAATAAGCGAGTAGTTTGTTGATTTCTTCGTCTTGTCCGGTGGTTTCAAAAACGGTGTAATCTTCTCGAATCACAACGGCTTTTGCGCCATACTCACGAAGGAGTCTCTCGACTTTTATGTCTTTGATTATCACAGATGTAGGCACTTTGTAGAGTGCCATTATTTGCCAAATAATTTGGTCGTTTGTGTTGTAATATACTTTGAAAACATCGACAATTTTTTCTAATTGACGGACGAGATTTTGTACTACGGTTTGGGTTTCGATGATGACGATTGTAAATCTGTAGATGTTTTCGATTTCGCTTGGCGAGGTGTTTAGGCTTTCGAGATTTATTTTTCGGCGCGAAAATATGATGGCTATTTTGTTGAGTAGTCCTACTTGATTTTCTGTATATACGGTGAGTGTGAATTCTTGTTTCATGGCTTTTGGGTTTAGATTTGGTCTTTGGATAGCACAATTTCGGCTACGCCTTTGCCTTGTGGCACCATCGGAAATACGTTGTCTTCGTGAATTACGGCTACTTCGAGCAGGTAGCTTTGTGGGTGATCGAGCATGGTTTGAAGGGCGTTTTTGAGCTGATTGCGTTGGTCAATTTGCTGTCCGTCAATATTATATGCGTTGGCTACTTTTACAAAATTGGGGCTTTTGATGTCTGTAAAGGAGTATCTTTTTTCGTGAAAAAGTTCTTGCCATTGTCTTACCATTCCAAGAAAACTGTTGTTTAGAATTAGTATTTTGATATTGGGTTGAAATTGCATGATGGTGCCCAATTCTTGCAGGTTCATTTGTGCGCCGCCATCGCCCATAATGGCGATTACGGTTCGGTTTGGTGCGCCAAATTTGGCTCCAATTGCTGCAGGAAGTGCAAATCCCATTGTGCCCAACCCGCCTGATGTGATGTTGCTTCGGGTTTTGTTTTGTTGTGTGTAGCGGCAGGCTACCATTTGGTGTTGTCCTACATCTGTTACAATTATGGCTTCGCCTTTTGTGAGTTGGTTAAGCTCATTGATGACTTCGGCCATCGTGAGTGGCCCTGATGTTGGGTGAAGTTCTTGCTTGATTAGGGTATCGTATTCGGTTTGTTTTTTGTCTTGAAATTCTTTGAACCAGATTGGGTGTGTTTTTTTGTCTATCAACTCGGTTAATAGTGGCAATGATTGTTTGCAATTTCCCCATACGGCAACGGTTGTTTTTACGTTTTTGTCTATTTCGGCGGGGTCAATATCAAGGTGTATTATTTGAGCTTGCTTGGCATATTTGTCTAATCGTCCTGTAACGCGGTCATCAAATCTCATTCCGATTGCAATAAGTACATCGCATTGGTTTGTCAAAAAATTGGGTCCATAGTTGCCGTGCATCCCAAGCATACCAACGCCAAGTGGGTGGTCTGTCGGAATACCGCTCATGCCCATAATAGTCCAGGCGGTTGGTAATCCTCCTTTTTCGATAAAATCTTGAAATTCTTTTTCGGCATTGCCAAGCAAAACGCCTTGTCCAAAAATCACAAATGGTTTTTTGGCTTGGTTGATTATTTGTGCTGCTTGTTGTATGTATTCTGGTCTGATGATGGGCTCTGGTCTGTAGCTTCTGATATGAATGCACGGGCGGTATCCGGCGTATTCAAACATTTGAAGCTGTGCATTTTTGGTAATATCTATCAGTACTGGTCCGGGGCGACCGCTTTTTGCGATATAAAATGCTTTTGCCAAAACGGCGGGAATTTCAGTTGCATCCGTGATTTGATAATTCCATTTGGTTACTGGAATCGTGATATTGATAATGTCTGTTTCTTGAAAAGCGTCTGTACCCAAAAGGTGTGCAAACACTTGTCCTGTAATACAAACTACTGGTGTCGAGTCTATTAGAGCATCGGCTAAACCTGTAACCAGATTGGTTGCGCCGGGTCCGCTTGTGGCAAAGACAACACCTGTTTGATTGCTAGCACGGGCAAACCCCTGTGCGGCATGTATAGCACCTTGCTCATGGCGCACTAATATATGGTTGATTTTGTCTGTAAAATCGTATAAAGCATCATAGATGGGCATTATTGCACCACCGGGATAACCAAAAATGGTGCTCACATTTTCTGACAAAAGGGCGTCTATAACGGCAATACTGCCTGATGTGGTGTGCGCTATGGATTCTGATATTTGGGATTGTATGTTCATTTTTTTTGGTTTTAAATTAAAAAAGTAAAAGCGATTTGATTAAAAATCTTCGTCGGTGACACAGCCTTCGGAGGCATCTTTGACTAATTTTACATATTTATAAAGCACTCCGTTGGTGACTTTTAGTTTTGGTATTGCCAAATTTTCTCTTCTCACAGCCAGAACAGTATCGTTTACTTTTAGATGAATTGAGTTTGAAACCGCGTCAATTTCGATAATATCACCGTCGTTGACAAGAGCAATTGTGCCGCCATCAAAGGCTTCGGGTGTAATGTGCCCTACTACAAAACCGTGTGTGCCTCCGCTGAAGCGACCGTCTGTAATCAGGGCTACAGATTTTCCAAGACCTGCACCAATTATAGCCGAAGTGGGTTTGAGCATTTCGGGCATACCAGGGCCGCCTTTTGGACCCACATATCGAATAACGATAACGTCTCCCGCTTGTATTTTTTTGTCTTCGATGCCTTGAATGAGTTCTTTTTCGCCATCAAAAACTTTGGCTGGACCTACAAATCTTTCGCCTTCTTTGCCAGTAATTTTGGCTACAGATCCTTTTGGAGCGAGATTGCCATACAAAATTTGTAAATGCCCCGTTGTTTTTATTGGATTTTCGATGGTTTTGATAATATTTTGATCTTCAAAATCTATATCCTGAACGAATTCAAGATTTTCGGCCAGTGTTTTTCCGGTTACGGTGATGCAATGTCCGTGGAGCATTTTTTTGCTTAGCAAATATTTGAGCACCATGGGAACGCCACCTTTTTCGTGCAAGTTTTGCATCAAATAGTTGCCTCCGGGTTTGAAATCTGCTATGAGTGGTGTGGTATTGCTAATGCGTTGAAAATCGTCTTGGGTGATTTTTACGCCAACACTTTTGGCCATGGCAATGATGTGCAATACGGCGTTTGTGCTGCCTCCAAGTGCAATTAGTGTGGTGATTGCGTTTTCAAAAGCTTCAAAAGTCATGATGTCTTTAGGACAAATGTTTTTTTCTAAAAGTAGCTTGATATAGATGGCCGCTTGCTTGCACTCTTCTATTTTTTCGTTACTTATGGCTGGGTTCGAGCTTGAGTATGGCAAACTCATACCAAGAGCTTCAATAGCTATTGCCATAGTGTTTGCGGTGTACATGCCACCACAAGCACCTGCTCCGGGACAGGCATTTTTGATGATGCCTTTGAAGTCTTCTTCGGAGATTTTGCCAGCTATTTTTTCGCCAAGGGCTTCAAAGGCAGACACGATATTGAGGTCTTTTCCTTGATATTTTCCGGGGGCAATAGTGCCGCCATATACCATAATCGAGGGTCTATTTAGTCGTCCCATGGCTATGATCGAGCCGGGCATATTCTTGTCGCAACCCGGAATGGCAATTAGGGCGTCATAATAGTGACCTGCTACGACACTTTCGATACTGTCTGCAATAATCTCACGGCTTACTAGGGAATATCTCATGCCGTCTGTGCCGTTTGTGATACCGTCGCTGATGCCGATGGTGTTGAATATTAGTCCTACCATGTTTTCTGCATTCACTTCTACTTTTATATAAGAAGCTAAGTGATTGAGGTGCATGTTGCAGGTATTGCCATCATAACCCATCGAGGCGATGCCTACAAAGGGTTGTGCCAACTCTTTGTCTGTAAGTCCGATACCGTAGAGCATGGCTTGTGCGGCGGGTTGTGTTGGGTCTTGTGTGACGGTTTTGCTGTATGAATTTAATTCCATGATGTGGATTTGTTGGGTTTTATTTTTTTTCGAGCACCAAATTTTTATAGGCTATTTGTAATTTTTTTCCTAGTGAGTTTGCAAATTCTATCGGAAAATTGATGTTTTCTATGGATGCGATTCCAATAATTTCGGCAGCTGTACCGCACAGAAAAGCGGCGTCTGCCTGTAATAAATCTGATGGCAAATAGTTGCCTTGATGCAGCTCGATACCCAATTGCTGACACAAATTGATAACGGTTTGGCGGGTGATTCCGGGCAAAATATGACCTGTTTGTGGGGTATATAGTTTACCGTTTTTTTGAAAAAATAGGTTGGAGCCCGGGCCTTCGGCAAGATAGCCTTCGGTATCAAGCAAAATAGCTTCGTCAAATCCGTTATCTTTGGCTTCGGTGGTTGCCAAAATAGAGTTTACATAGTGCCCGCAGACTTTGGCTTCGATTTTGGTAGATTTTGGGTGTGGTCTTGCAAAGGATGATATGGTGGTGCGAAGCAGTGTTTCGCCAAGATAAGCGCCCCACTCCCAGCTGCAAATCATGATCGAAACCGCGTTTGGCTTGGTCAGGCTCATGTTTGGGCTACAGAAAACCAATGGTCTGATGTAGGCATCTTCTTGATTATTGATTTCTAACAATTTGTAGGTTTGATCAATCAACTCGTCGATGTCAAAACGGAAAGGTATATTGATCAGTTGACAAGATTGTTGAAGTCTTTGGTAGTGTTCTTTTGCTTTAAAAATGCGTGTTCCATTGTTGGTTTTATAGGCTCTAATGCCCTCAAAAACGCCATATCCGTAGTGTAGGGTTTGTGAATATAGATCTGAACTCGCAACTTCAGCTTTGACAAATTGACCGTCTAAATATAGAATCGTATTTTGGTTGTAATACATTTTGAATTTTTATTAAAAAAAAACCTTTCTCGGTTGTCGAGAAAGGTGGTTATGGGTTATTATAATCCTTACTCGCTATTTGAATCGAACAATGACAATAATGGCGTTAATAAGGGTTAGGTTTATCATGTTTTTTATAATTTTTGCTTTTAATTCATTAAAAATGAAATTTTACTTTGCAAATATACATTCTTATCTTTGTTTTATGATTATTAATGCAACAATAATGTTAAAATTTAATATTTTTATGATATTGGCAATAAAAAGGGTTTAAATTTATGGATATAAAAAAAATTATATCGTTTTTTTGAAAATATGATTTTTTTGCCAGTAGAAATAGGTGCTTCACAAGCACCGTATGTCAAGGCAGCGCAAGTGCGACTATTTTCAGAAAATGGTTTTGGCGCACACCTCCCCTATCACACACCACCCGTCCCGCTGCACGCTATATCTTTTTTTGTTTTTGAAAAAAAAACCAAAAAAAGGATGCCGCTACATCGGGGCGAATTTAGACTTTTAGGGTTTTCAAGACATTATTCCTGAAGTCGAAAGCCTAAAGCCGAATTGACAAAACAATTTGTATGTATAAACTCAAAGTCAGCACACTTTGCAGAGCCAAAGTACAAGAATTCTATTTTTGTAAGTTATTATGAACAAAGACGTTTGCACTACTTTTTGGTGTTGTATATCCAGGCGCAGAGATCATCCCTAAAATTTTCCACTCATTATCTACAAGCTTAAATATTCTGCTCTCAAGCAGTATTATTACTTTTCCGTCATGCATCATGTGGTTTTTCTTGTAGCTTACAAATGCAAGACCATGTGATAATTCAACCTTAAAATCGTCAATAGTGTCAAGCTTTAATAAAGTATCGGCTTCGGGCGCAGGATTGTCTTTCATCCATTGGCTCACAAATTGGTTCAAGTCGTCCCAGCCTGTTGCTCTCAATGTCACATCATCCTCTACGCAAATCCAATAAACAGAATTAGAATGTAAAAAATGTTTTCGCCATGCTTTAATGTCTTTTTTGTAAAAGTCTATGTTCTCTTGATGTGCAATAGACTTGAATGTTTCACTAAAATCTATCGAAGTGGATATTTTTTTAGTTTCTGTTTTTGTGTTACAACTTGCAAAAAAAATAGTTGCTGCCGTTACTATGCAATTTTTAAATGTTAATTTCATGCTTCGTTAATTTATTAAGTGCTTTAATAATTGGTGTTAAATCTAAAAACATTTGTCTTTCAATATGATCAAAGTCATTTATAGAAAAATACTCAAAACCCATTTTTTCATAAAACCACAATGATTGTTTATAAGCATCAACCGTAACTAATTTGCAAGCACAAAAATCATTCAGGTTTGCAGCATAATCTATAATGCTATTTACAATTATTTTACCTAAGCCTTTTGTTTGTAAATCAGTATTTACGACTAAACGACCTATTTTTATTGCAGGAAAATTTTCTAAATGCCTTTTTCTATGTGTTACAAGATTTTTAATTATTCTCTTAAAAGCTGATTTAGAAGCAAAATTAACTTCTTTTTTTTAATTACCCATCCTTTTCCATATTTTTTTCTGCTACCATTCAGTCTAAAGGGTTTTGGATCAGATTCCTACTGCTCGACAAACGATTAGCATTTAACAAATAACATCTCAAAAACCCAAAAAGTCTAAAATCGCCCCGATGTAGCGGCATCCTTTTGTTTTTTTCCTTTTCAGAAAAAAACAAAAGATATAGCGTACAGCGGGACGGGTGGTGTGCTGGACGGGTGGTGTGCGCCAAAAAACAAAACCGACCTCACTTGCCTGTCGTTTTAGGTTAAGTGATTTTAAATATTTTTCATTGTAAAATCCTTTCTGAATTCTATAGAAATGTCGCGTGGGCTTACTTACAAATATATCATGGGCAGTTTCCATTCTTCTTTTGGTGTTTTGGTCAAACATAGTTGTTTATTTCATTAATTCCAAAGGGATTAAATGTGCATAGAAAATCAATTTTTCTTTTGGTGTTTTGGTCAAACATAGTTGTTTTATTTTATTAATCCCAAAGGGATTAAATGTGCATAGAAAATCAATTTATTTTTAGGTTCGACCCCGATGGGGTCGTATGGAATTAAAATATTCTTTGCAATAATTATATAACCTCTTTGAGGTTTGTTTAGTCTATCCGATCGCTTGGATTTTTTATCCGTGCCCAAAAGTGATGCAAAACACTACAAAAATTAGGAAAATCGCATCCAAAAAAAAAGAGGTACAATAACCACTTTGAAATACCCACAAAACTTTACGATAACCCCATAGAGATGACAAAATTGCCGGTTCCGTTCAATTGGAGTTTATAACATTTGTTTTATTTTTTGTCGGTATTTGATGATTGCAATTCATTTTGGCTTTTCAACTATGGCTTTTGGCTGTAGTAATATTAGTCATAATGATATCTACATTTCAAAATTTGAATTTCATCATCAATAAATCTGTAAATTAATCTATGCTCATCATCAATTCTTCTTGACCAAAATCCTGCGTACTTGTGTTTCAAAGGTTCGGGCTTTCCTAGTCCTTCAAAAGGATTTCTTGAAATATCTTTGAGCAGATCATTTATTTTTTTTACTTTCTTTTTGTCAATTTTTTGCCAATACAAATAATCTTCCCAAGATTCATCAACAAATACATATTTCATGCTATTCCTCAATTAGGTTTTTAGAAAATGATTTACCCTTTTTAAATTTTTCAATAGCAGAATCTAACCTGCTTTCGTTGGTTCTGTTTGATAATTCATAATTTGTTGCAATAAGTGAATTGTATTCTTCAAGTGAAATGATAACAATGCCTGAATCTTTTCCACGATTTACAATAAGCGTTTCAAAGTTTAATGCTACTCTATCAAAGTATGATTTAATATCTTTTCTGAAATCTGAAATATTTGCTGCTACCATAATTATTATAATTTGTACAAATTTATGTACATCATTTCGATTTTACGCAATATTTGTCAAATTATTACCGCTAATTAAATACTAACCGCTATTTCCTCTTATGTTTCCAGCGTTTATGCGTCCAGAGATAAAATTCTGGAGCCTCGTGAATTTGTTTTTCTACGCGTCGCAAAAAGTCATCCGAGATACCATAGTTTGGAACTTCCTTCGGATTATCTGCCATTAGCTCGAAGGTTGCTTCATAATAACCTCGATTTACTTTTTTGTTTTTCAGGAAAATAACATTCATATCAAACCGTTTGGCAAGCATTTCGGCACCAGTATGAACAGGTGTCTCTATTCCCATAAATTGAGTCCAATGATGTGCCTTTGATACTTGTGGCGATTGGTCACTTGCTAAACCATAAACACC
>JANNBA010000124.1:0-59177 GCA_031384845.1 Bacteroidota bacterium | reverse complement strand
CACTTTTGACAATTTTGGTTTCAAAGGCGGATTGACTTACAAATTAAACGGTAGAAACCTATTTGATTTTAATGCTATTTATATGTCGAAAGCCCCAAACACCAAGGATGTATTTCCAAATGTAAGGGTAAACAATCAAATCACTGGAGGCATTACAAACGAAACCGTTAGAGCGGTAGATGCAGGTTATATCATACGGGCTCCAAAATTGAAAGCCAGATTTACGGGATATTTTTCTGAGGTTTTGAACTCAACCGACATTAATTTTTATTATGCTGATGGTTTTGCATCATTTGTGTCAGAAGTTGTAACGGGAATCAACAAACGCAATAAAGGTATCGAGGCTGGAATTGAATATCAGATCACACCAACTATAAAATTAACTGGAGTTGCCGCTATTGGAGATTATACCTATACTAACAATCCAAATGTTGTAATGTTTGACGATGGTGGTGTGTTTGCAGAAGGCGGTGAAGATTTTGGCGAATCAAAATATGCTGGATTAAAACAAGCTGGAATGCCCCAAAAAGCATTTTCAATTGGATTTGAATATCGTGACCCAAAATTTTGGTCTATTGGTGCCAACTTTAATATGATTTCTGATAATTATTTAGATTTTTCTTCAATTTTACGAACAGAAAGTTTGTTTACATCGGCAGATAATGCGGGTGTTATTGTTGATAGAGCTTTGGCAGCAAAATATTTGCAACAGGAAAAATTTCAATCATTTAACCTTGTTAATATAATTGGAGGAAAATCCTGGAAAATTAAAAAAAGTACACTTGGGTTGTTTGCAAATATTAATAATCTATTAGATATCACTTATAAATCTGGTGGTTTTGAACAATCAAGAAACGCAAGTTATCGACAATTGATAGAAGATCATGCAGGCGGAAACGAAGGAGCATTTGCACCAAAATATTTTTATGGATACGGTCGTACGTTTATGGCAAACCTTTATTTAACCTTTTAAATATAAAAAAATTATGAAAACGAAATTAAAAAATTTATGGACTGCTTGTTTGGCAATTGGATTGTTTTCGAGCTGTGTAAACGACACTTTTGAAAAACCAATACAAGAAAATTGTGTAGCACCCGGAATTACAAAAACTAAAGAGGTTTCAGGTTTATATGCCGAAGCAACAACAGCAACCAAAATTTATAGTGGAATTATTGTTGACAATGTAGAAGTTCCAGAATACCTTGAAGCCATTGTAGTTTCGAGTGACGAAGGCGGCAATTTTTACAAAAGCATGTATTTGCAACCCGTTGATGGATCAAAGGGATTTAATTTGTCTATAGATATTGTAAATGCTTATACCCAACAATTTCAACCCGGAAAAAAAGTATTGGTAAAAATTAATGGATTGGCCTTTGCAAACCCAACATCCTTTGCAGGCGGATTGATTCTAGGAGCAGCACCAACAGCCGTTTATGCAGTTGATAGAATTTCAAGCAAAAACATTTCGACGGTTTTGACACCAACTTGCGAAACAGTGAAAGAAGACGAGATTGTTAGAACAATCACCATCGACCAAGCCAAATCAGACACCTATTTGAACACATTGGTCGAAATAGAAAATGTTCAGTTTGAAGGAGATTGTGGTACTTTTGACGCCAATTTAACCGACACCTCTGACTCGAGTATTTATATCACAGATGGTGCAAAATCATTGGTAATAAGAACAAGTCGTTTTGCTAATTTTGCGGGCTATAATATCCCTACCGGAAAAGGAAAAATCAGAGGAATATTAACTCGATACAACACCACTTATCAAATTATTTTAAGAACAGATCGTGATGTAAATTTTACAGAGCCACGAATAGATTATACTTTGCCTTTGGTAGGCAATAACCTTCAGTTTTTGACTTCAGTTTCAGAAAATTTTACAGCAATTCCTGTGTCTTCTGGCGGTGCCAATATGCCAAAATACATTAATGACGCCGTAAATGGATCTAGATATTGGGATGTAAAATCATTTTCGTCAAATAATTATTTGCAAATGTCTGCTTTCGGAGCGGGTTGTGCCTACACTTATTTTATAATGCCAATCAGCTTTGATGCTACAAAAGAGTTGTCTTTCAAAACTAAAGATGGCTATAATAACGGCGAGGTTCTAAAAGTTTATTATTCAACAGATTATGTTCAAGGTGGCGATTTGAAAGCAGCTACTTTGGTAGATATTACAAGTAATTTTAGTATCGCAAGAGGCACAGTTACAGGATATGCAACGAGTTTTACAAACAGTGGCGTATATAAAACACCCGCAACATTATCGGGAAATGGCTATTTTATTTTTGAATATGGTTCGTCTGGCGTAGCAACAACCACGATTCAAATAGATGATATTTTGGTAAAATAACTTTTCAAAACTTAAAAAAGCACTTTTCGAAGTGCTTTTTTTTTGCAAAAAAAAATTGCAAAAAAAAAACAAAAAAATATTTTGTTTTACTTTTTTTTATAAATTTACCACCTATGAAAAATCAAACTTCTAAAATTTTGTTTGCGATTATTTTATTTTTTGCTAATCTAATAAGTTTTGCAAAAAACAGCCCGCCTCCTCCGCCAGCAAATGTAAACCGTGGGGGAATTCCGCCACCACCAGAGGACGATCCGGCAGTGGGTATCAATATGGTTATTTGGATTTTGTTTGTAACAGCTTTTTTATATAGCTTTTATAAATACAATCAAAAAACAACAAGACAATTTATACGTTAGATCGACTTGCTGTTTGAATAAAGAGTATGGATTCAACTTTCGTTTTTTACTAAACTTTGTTTTCAAAAATAGCCAATTGCGAAATTGCTTTTATTTCTTGCTCTTTTGATTTTGGATAAATCAACAGAATATTGTCTTTGTCCACAATAATAAAGTCTTCCAACCCATTGATAATTACAGTTTTGCCTACTTGTGTGCAAATCATATTATGAGCAGCATCCTTTGCCCATACAACAGCGTTTAAAACAGCATTATTTTGTGGGTCTTTTTCTAGTTTTTGGTGCAACGACCCCCACGTGCCTAGATCATTCCAATCGAAGGTTGCCATAAGTAAGCCTACATTTTGAGCTTTTTCAAGAATGGCATAATCTATCGAAATATTGTCTGAAAGTGGATAAGCTGAAGCCAAAAAAGTAGTTTCGGTAGCCGTATTATAATGCGCCAAACCACTATTGAGCAATGCATACAACAACGGTTGATGTGTTTTGAAAGCTTCTAATATAGCCGATGTTGACCAAATAAATATACCAGCATTCCATAAAAAATTTCCGTCGGATAAAAAACTTTCAGCTGTCTCCAAATTTGGTTTTTCGCAAAAACGAATCACTTCTTTAATCAAATTAGGGTCGTTTTTGGCTATTTCTATATATCCAAAACCCGTATTTGCAAAGCTTGGTTTGATACCTAGCGTCAAAAGAATGTTGTTTGATAGACAATAATCAAAACATTGATGCAAATTCGCTTCAAACGCAGTTTCATCCTCTATCCAATGATCACTTGGAGCAACGATCATTATTGCATTTTGATTTTTTTTATGTATTTTTAAAGCAGCATACAAAATGCAAGGAGCGGTATTGCGCATAGCCGGCTCCAACAAAATTTGTTCGGCATCAATATTTGGCAACTGCTCTAAAACTAAATTTTCATAACGAGTGTTTGTCAAAATCAAGATGTTTTGAGACGGAACAATTTTTGCCAATCGACTAAAAGTTTTTTGAAGCAGGGTTTGCCCTGTGCCAAGCATATCATGAAACTGTTTTGGATATTCTGGCGTACTGACAGGCCAAAATCGCGATCCAACACCGCCGGCCATAAGAACGGCATATAAATTTTGATTCATTTTTGAGGTTTTGTTTTACAAAATTACACTTTTAATACCATATATAAATTGTTCTATCTGAAATTGTATCAATGTTGTTTTTTTTTAAATCAATCAAAATAAAAAAACCGAATGCAATTACAGTCGGTTTTTTTTATAAATAAAACTTTATCATTATACTTTTACAGTCCAATCAAAAACATCGTCTGTTATATTGTACTGAATATCTGTGAGTTTGTCCTTTAATAACAAGGCAAATGAATTGTCAATTTTTGGAAGTTCATAATAAACATCTTGAAACGAAAACCCAACAATAGGATTTACAACTGCTGCTGTGCCAGCACCAAAAACTTCTTTTAAAGTACCATTTTTGGCCGCATCAACAATTTCTTGTACCATAACAGGTCTAATTTCTACCGCAATATTATTGTGTTTTGCCAAATCAATCAAGCTTTTTCGAGTAATTCCATCTAAAATCCTCTCGCTTGTTGGGGCAGTGTATAAGGTGTCGTTGATTCTAAAAAAAACATTCATAGTGCCAGCTTCTTCCAACTTTGTGTGTGTGGCGTCATCTGTCCAAATAATTTGTTGAAAACCCTTTTCGTTGGCTAACTTTGTGGGATAAAATTGAGCAGAATAATTACCCGCTGCTTTTGCAGCCCCAATTCCACCATTTGCCGCGCGGCTAAAATGCTCGGCAATAATCACTTTTACCTCACCCGAATAATATGATTTTGCTGGCGAAAGAATGATCATAAACCGATATTGCGATGAGGGTGCTGCAATAACCCCGCTGCCAATCGCAATCATAAATGGTCTAATATAAAGCGTGTTTCCTATTCCTTTTTTGACCCAATTTCTTTCCAAATTAATCAATTGATGCAATCCCGACATAAAAATACTTTCGTCCACCTCGGGCATTGCCATTCTAACAGCGGATTTGTTAAAACGCTCAAAATTTTGATCCGGTCGAAAAAGCCAAACCTCGTCATTGTCATCTTTGTAGGCTTTCATTCCTTCAAAAATGGCTTGACCATAATGAAAAACTTTGGCCGATGGATCCAACAAAAAAGGTTCATAAGGCGTTATTTGTGGTTTTTGCCAAGTACCGTTTTTAAAATCACAAACAAACATGTGATCTGTAAATGTGGTTCCAAAAGAAAGATTTTCAAAATCTATAGTGGTTATTTTAGAGTTTAGAACTGGAGCTATATCGATTTCGTGAGTGATTTTTGAACTCATTTAAATTAAATTAAAAAACATTAATAATCTCATTTTCAATATTTTAATGTTTTATTTGTACTAAAATTATTGCTAATTTTTTTTTTTGCTAAAATAACAAAAAAACGATAGCAACTCTATTATTTGAAAGTTAAATTTTTAGCCAAATTTTTATATTTTTAAAGTTTCAATTAGATTAAATTCTTGCTATTTCTTTGATTTCTTCGATTGTTTTTTGTGCCAAATCATCTGCTAGATTTTGAGTTTTGGCTTCGGTATAAATTCTGATAATAGGTTCAGTATTCGATTTTCGTAGGTGTACCCAATTGTTTTCAAAATCTATTTTTACACCATCAATAGTGGTGATTTTTTGGCTCTCATATTTTTTTGTCATCGCCATCAAAATCCCGTCAACATCAATTTGTGGTGTCAATTCGATTTTGTTCTTGCTCATAAAATAGGATGGATAGGAAGCTCTCAAAGCCGAAACGGTCATTTTTTTGTGCGCCAAATGTGTCAAAAACAAGGCAACACCAACCAAACTATCTCTTCCATAATGCAATTCAGGATAAATAATGCCGCCGTTGCCCTCGCCACCAATAACGGCACCTGTAGCTTTCATCAAATCTACAACATTCACTTCGCCTACTGCACTTGCTTGATAATTTCCATTATGCCATTTGGTTACGTCAGCAAGTGCTCTTGATGATGACATATTTGAAACCGTATTCCCAGGTGTTTTTGACAATACAAAATCAGCACAAGCCACCAAAGTATATTCTTCTCCAAACATTTCACCATCCTCACACACAAAAGCCAATCTGTCAACATCTGGATCAACAACAATACCAAGGTGTGCTTTTTCTTTTACGACCAATTCGGAAATGTCAGTCAAATGCTCTTTCAAAGGCTCTGGATTATGCGGAAAATGACCATTGGGTTCACAATATAATTTGACAACTTCAACGCCCATTAACTCCAAAAGTTTTGGAATAATAACACCTCCAGAAGAGTTTACGCCATCAACTACGACCTTGAAATTGGCATTTTTTATAGCAGCAACATCTACCAAAGGCAAATTCAAAACCTCGTCAATGTGAATATCCATATAGGCATCGTGGTCTAAAACTTGTCCCAAATCATCGACATCTGCAAATTGGAAATCTTCATTTTCTGCAATTTCCAAAATTTTTAAACCCTGATCGCCACTAATAAATTCCCCTTTGTGATTCAATAATTTCAAAGCATTCCATTGTTTTGGGTTGTGCGAAGCCGTCAAAATGATGCCGCCATCGGCTTGCTCCATCGGAACGGCTATTTCGACCGTTGGTGTTGTAGAAAGTCCCAAATTAATGATGTTTATACCCAATCCTATCAAGGTATTCACGACCAACTCGTGAATCATAGGTCCAGAAATGCGAGCATCACGCCCAACTACGACGGTTAATTTTCTGTTTTTATCTGCGTTTTCTGACAGCAGCCAACTACCATAAGCGGCGGCAAATTTCACGGCATCAACCGGGGTCAAATTGTCGCCAACACAACCTCCTATAGTGCCTCGAATACCTGAAATTGATTTTATTAAAGTCATAGTTTTTTTTACAAATATAAAAAAGTTGTTTCATTTTTGACTTTAACTTTGAATAGAAATGAAAAATAATTCTAAATGTAATTTTTAATAGTTCAGTAAAACGCCATTAATTTTTGTCGAGACAAGAAAACAAATGTTGCTTAGCCTGAATAATTCAGCTCTTTCTTGATGACTATGCTGCCGATCCGAAAAGAAGAATAACTTTTAGAGCTATTGTATAATTACGTTTGTAATAAGTTATAATTTGGACTTTTAGAGTTATAAAATACTGAAAATTAAAACATTGACCTTTAGATTTTGAAAATCAAAATAAAATACAAAATTGTTGTATTTTATAGAATGAAAATCTATATTTGCAACCGCTTAAATAGCAATATTTGAGAGGAGAGTTGCCTGAGTGGCCGAAAGGACATGTTTGCTAAACATGCGTATGGGAAACTGTACCAAGGGTTCGAATCCCTTACTCTCCGCACTCGGGGTGTAGCGTAGCTCGGTTATCGCGCCTGCTTTGGGAGCAGGAGGCCGCAGGTTCGAATCCTGCCACCCCGACAAATTGCAGCTGCAATTGAAACAAATGGACGCATAGCTCAGCTGGATAGAGCACCTGCCTTCTAAGCAGGCGGTCGAAGGTTCGAATCCTTCTGCGTTCACTAAATTTATGATTTACATATCATTCAACCTAAAACTTTATATTTTATATAAGGTTTTTTTGTTTTTAAACCCTTTACTCTTCAATTTTTAATAATATTGGTTTTCAATTCTACATTTGTTTTTATTTTATATAAATTTGCAGCTTAATATTGCAAACCTTTTAATGATGAAAAAAGTAGTAATCGTTTCGGCCGTTAGAACTCCAATAGGTAGTTTTATGGGCGCTTTATCCACTGTATCTGCTCCAGAATTGGGGGCGGTAGCTATAAAAGCCGCTTTGGTCAAAATCAATTTGGATCCAAATTTGGTCGATGAGGTGATTATGGGCAATGTGGTTCAGGCAGGTATTGGTCAAGCGCCTGCAAGACAAGCAGCACTTTTAGCTGGATTGCCGCACTCGGTAGCCTGCACTACGATCAACAAGGTTTGTGCCTCTGGGATGAAAGCTGTGATGCAAGCCACACAGGCTATTTTGGCTGGCGATGCCAACATTGTTGTTGCCGGCGGGATGGAAAATATGAGCATGATTCCTCATTATTTGCCCATGCGAAATGGTTACAAATTTGGCCCTGCCACTATGATTGATGGCATGCAAAAAGATGGTTTGACAGATGCTTATGACCATACACCAATGGGCGTAAGTGCCGATTTTTGTGCTGCATCGCACAACATTTCGCGACAAGAGCAAGATGATTTTGCCATTGCCTCTTATCAAAAATCAGCAAACGCCTGGCAATCCGGAAAATTCAATAATGAAGTTGTACCCGTTTCAGTAGCACAGCGACGTGGCGAACCAATAATTGTAGCACAAGACGAAGAATTTCTGAATGTAAAATTGGACAAAATACCAACTTTGAATGCGGCATTTACTAAAGATGGCACCGTGACGGCTGCAAACGCTTCAACCATAAACGATGGTGCAGCAGCATTGGTTTTGATGTCTGAAGATCAAGCAAAAGCACTAAATTTGACACCTTTGGCATATATAAAAGGGTATGCAGATGCAGCAAATGAACCAAAATGGTTTACAACCGCTCCGGCAAAAGCATTGCCAATTGCCGTTTCAAAAGCTGGTTTCCAAATGGAAGACATAGATTTTTTTGAATTAAATGAAGCTTTTTCGGTGGTTGGATTGGCCAATATCAAATTATTAGAAATTGACCCAAGCAAAGTAAATATCAACGGAGGCGCAGTTTCTTTAGGACATCCTTTAGGTTGTTCTGGAGCAAGAATTTTGGTTACGCTTTTAAACGTTTTAGAACAAAATAATGCCAAAATTGGTGCTGCTGCAATCTGCAACGGTGGCGGTGGTGCCTCGGCAATTGTCATCGAACGTTGTTCATAAAAATAGCCGAAAAAATGTTTGGAATCTGTAATCTTTCTAATATTCCGCTGAGAAGCGAACCAAATGATCGAAGCGAAATTGTATCGCAACTGTTGTTTGGTGAGCATTTTGAAATCATTGAGCAACGATTGCCATGGTACAAAATTAAAACACAATTTGATGATTATGAAGGCTGGATAGATCACAAACAATGTCAGACAATAAACCAAATTCAGTTTGAAAACCTATCTCAAGCTCCCGTTTTTTTGAGTTCAGATTTGGTAGAATATACCACAAACTCTAACGGAAACATGATGCTTATCCCTTTGGGGTCAAGCCTTTCTTTTTTGAATTTTGATGACATCAACATCGAAAAATTTGAATTTGATGGCAATAAAATTCAGGCGGTATTATCCAAAAAAAATTTGTTGCAAACTGCATTTATGTACCTCAACGCTCCCTATTTGTGGGGCGGAAAAACCCCGTTTGGAATTGATTGTTCGGGATTTACACAGATGGTTTATAAGCTAAATGGTTTCAAGCTGCCCCGTGATGCGTCCCAGCAGGCTCTTTTGGGCGAGGCTTTGAGTTTTATAGAAGAAAGCGAACCGGGTGATCTGGCATTTTTTGATAACGATGAAGGCTTGATAATTCATGTTGGCATCATCATGAAAGATAATTATATTATTCACGCAAGCGGAAAAGTGCGCGTAGATCGCTTAGACCATCTTGGGATATATAATGCGCAAACCAACAGACACACCCATAAATTGAGGGTGATAAAAAAAATCATGTAATTGTTTCTCCTCTAAATCTTCAAATTTGTGCGCTATTTTATTCACTTTTCATACAACGGTACCCACTATCACGGATGGCAAGCGCAGCCAAATGCCAAGACGGTGCAAGAAACATTAACACAGGTTTTGGTCACTATATTGGGAACAAAAATTCAATTGACTGGAGCAGGTCGAACAGATACCGGGGTTCATGCCTTGCAAATGTATGCTCATTTTGACAGCGATTTGCAGATTGATACTTCAAAAATTATACACAATGTTAATGCTATGCTTCCTAACGACATTGTTGTTTTTGAACTTTTTGAAGTAAAAAAAGAGGCTCATGCCCGATTTGACGCCACAGCACGCACCTATCAGTATCATATTAATGACCAAAAAAAAGTTTTTTCAAATGATTTGAGTTGGTTTTTTAATAAAAAATTAGATGTAGATTTGATGAATCAAGGAGCAAATTTACTGCTCACGCACACGGATTTTGAATGTTTTTCAAAAACCAATACCGATGTAAACACTTTTAACTGTTGTATTACCGAAGCATTTTGGCAGGTAAAAAATAACGAATTGATTTTTACAATAACAGCCGATCGGTTTCTAAGAAACATGGTTCGCGCCATTGTTGGCACGCTTTTGAATGTTGGTTTGCACAAAATAACTTTGTCAGAATTTGTTGAAATCTTGAATAGCAAAGATCGCAAAAAAGCAGGTTTTTCTGTTCCGGCACATGGTTTATTTCTTACAAAAATTGCATATCCTTTTTTATAAAAGTATCAAAAAAAAGTGTAATTTGGTTTTTTTTAAACCTATTCCTTTTTTTTTATGAAAAATCGCTATTTATTTGTCCTCCCGATTTTGTTTTTCTTGAATTGTACTTCCGTAAAACAACACAACGAGCAGCTTGAAAATACCATTCCGGTTGAAAAATTAAAGGATGATGTTGCTTTTATTTATAAAAAATTTCAAAAATTGCACCCCAATCTATATTGGTATATCGACAAGTCGAAACTCGATTTTAAGTTTGATAGTCTTTCGCAAAGCATCACAAAACCGCTCAAGAGTTTTGAATTTTATAAAAAAATAGCCCCCGTAATAGCCGAAATTCGACAAGGGCATTCTGGTATTTCTCCGGATGCAAAACAACAAACAAAAGCAGAGACAAAAGCACTCATCAAAAAAGGTACTGGTCCATTTTCGCAATTTGAATTTGAGAATGTCGAAGATAAAATGGTGGTTGTAAAAAACAATTCCTACAACAAAAAAATCAAAATAGGCAGCGAAGTGGTGGCCATAAATGGCAAAAAAACAAACGAATTTATCAAACAATACAGCACTTTTTTTGCGTCTGATGGGTATAACACGACTTTTAAAAAATCTAAAACGGTCAAGATTTTTTCAAAAATTTATACCTACGAAAATGATATTCAAGACAGTTTGTTTTTTGATTTTAAATTTAATGATTCTATCAAAACAGTTTGTATTCATCGCAAAAATATGGATGCTACAAACGCCAAAATTAAGCCGGTCAAAACCATTATTGGAAAAGAACTTCGTCAAAAAAACAAAATCGAAGGCTATAACCCGCTGACCAAGTTATACAACCGAAATTTGAATTTTATGGCACAAGACAGTAGTGTTGCGGTGCTTAAAATTCGTAGTTTTTCTATTGGAAATTCGGATATTTTTTATGAAAATGCTTTCAAAAAGATAAAAAAATTCCAATCAAAAACTTTAATCATAGATTTGCGTGACAACCCGGGCGGCAGACTTTCTGAAATTGCAGATTTGTATGGTTATCTTGCAGATTCGTCATTTGTGTTTATAGATATGCCACAAGTTGTTTCAAAAACAAGCCTTTTTAGCATCAATTATTTTGCAGGGCCGTGGTATTTAAAGCCATTTCAACTGGCATTTTCTCCATTGTTTTATGGTTATTTGTATTTCAAAGTGCATCGAAATGATGCCGGACAATTTGTATATAATACGAGTACCACGAAGTTGAAACCAAAAAACGCTGATGCTTTTGAGGGCAAAATTTATGTGTTGATCAATGGTGGTAGCTTTTCGGCATCGTGCATCCTTTCGTCAAACTTGAAAGGATCAAAAAGAGCATTTTTTGTAGGGCAAGAAACTGGGGGAGCCTATAATGGCACAGTTGCAGGGCAAATGCCTATTGTCAAATTGCCACATTCAAAACTGAAAGCTCGAATTGGTTTGGCATTAATTGCACCTCATTTTAAAACCAATTTGGAGGGTCGAGGCATTTTTCCGGATCAAGAAATTTTGCCTACAATTGAGGATAAAATTAAAGAAATTGATCCAGAAATGAATTGGGTTTTGGCAAAAATCAAATTAGAAAACCCACAAAACAAATAGATATGATTTTTTTTAAATGTTTTTTTATAAAAAATAAAGTCCATTTTTTTGGACTATTGATCGGATTGTTTTTGAGCAATATACTTTGTGCACAAACCAATTTTACGCGCAAAGATTCGTTGCGCGGCGGGATGCGCCCAGCCCGAAGTTGCTTTGATGTTTTGCATTATGGGCTCAATATTCGGGTGGATCCCTTGCAGAAATTTATTGTTGGTCACAACGAAATTGAGTTTAAAATCATCAATAAAACAAATCAAATTCAACTAGACTTGTTTGAAAATATGCAAGTTGACAGTATTGTTTTTGAAAAACAAAAACTTCATTTTGAACGAGAATTTGGTGCTGTTTTTGTAAAATTTGAACATGAGTTAGAAAAAAATAGCACTCAAAAAATCAGGTTTTATTATTCTGGAAATCCAACTATAGCAAAAAATGCGCCCTGGGACGGCGGTTTTGTGTTTGACAAAGATCAAAACAACCAAGATTTTGTGGGTGTGGCTTGCCAAGGCGATGGTGGGAGTTTGTGGTTTCCGTGCAAAGACAGCCAATCTGACGAGCCCGATTTAGGTGTTTCTATAAAAGTTGCGGTGCCAAACGGCTTAACCAATGTTTCAAACGGAAGATTTAAAGCAACTTTAGATTTGCAAAATGGCTATTCGCGATGGGATTGGGAGGTTGTCAATCCGATAAATATTTATGACATCACGATAAATATTGCCAAATATGTTCATTTTGGCGAAAATTACAAAGGACTTGATTTGGATTATTATGTATTAGAAGATGATTTGGAGCGAGCCAAAATTCAGTTTGAGCAAGTAAAGGCGATGATGGACTGTTTTCAATCAAAGTTTGGCGAATATCCGTTTGCAAAAGATGGCTTCAAGCTGGTTCAAACACCTTATTTGGGCATGGAGCATCAAAGTGCCGTGGCCTATGGCAACAAGTTTCAGAATGGGTATTTGGGACGTGATTTGTCTGGTACAGGCGTTGGGTTTTTGTTTGATTTTATTTTGGTGCATGAGAGTGGGCACGAGTGGTTTGGCAACAGCATTTCGGCAAGTGACAGCGCAGATATGTGGATCCACGAAGGTTTTACGTGCTATTCTGAATCGGTGTTTTTGGAGTGTAATTTTGGTTTTGAAAAGGCCCAAACTTATATCAACGGACTTAAAAAAAACATCAAAAATGACCGCCCGATTATTGGACAATATGGGGTTGGCAACGAGGGCTCTGGCGATATGTACTACAAAGCGGCTCTTATGCTCAATACGTTGCGGTTTGTGATCAATGATGACCAAAAATGGTGGACTATCCTTCAAAAATATTGCCAAGTTTATAGACACAAAATCATTGATACACAAACGGTTGTTGCCTTTTTTAATAAAGAAAGTGGGGTAGATTTGACGCCTATTTTCAATCAATATCTTGGTTATAAAAATTTGCCAAAATTGGAAATTGTATCATTAAAAAACAAAGTCAGATACCGTTGGAATTGTGATGTGCCGGATTTTAAAATGCCAATTGATGTTGAGATTGAAGGTAGTTTGCGCCGCATATACCCAACCAATATTTGGAAAAAAATGCGGGTAAAAAAACAGAATATAAAGGTTTTGGAAAATCGATTTTTGATCAATTTGAAAAATGGAGATACAATTTACAACAAATAAAAGGAATAAAAAACATACCCTTCAAATCACGTTGAATTGAACTACAAATGTTCTAAAAAAAATTAGTTGTTTCTTGAAATTCTCTCAAAAGTTGCATTTATTAGTTGCATTTAAGGTTTTTTTTAGACAATTCAAAAAGATATGGCTTGCGCTAATAAAGTAAGAAAAGGGTATGTTTTTATTTATTGGTTATGTTTTCTGCCAATATAAAGCCATTTGTCCAAGCGTTTTGAAAATTGAATCCTCCTGTAACGGCATCAATATTGATGATTTCGCCTGTAAAATAGAGGTTTTTGTGCAATTTGCTTTGCATTGTTTTAAAGTTTATTTGCTTCAAATCTATACCTCCAGCCGTTACAAACTCGTCTTTGAAAGTGCTTTTTCCGTTCACCAAAAACTCAGAACTTGTTAAATTTTGATTTAATTTTTGTAGTTGTAATTTTGAAATATCGGCCCATTTTATCGTTTCGTCAATTTGGGAACAAGCCACTAAACGCTCCCAAAGTCGATTTGGCAGATCAAAAAATGCTTTTTTTGAAACTGCTTTTTTTGCGTGCTCAATTTTGATTTCTCTAAGATGCGTCATAGACTCGTCTGCCAAAATCTGGTGGAGCCAATTTATAATAATTGTAAATTCGTAATTTTTTTCGTGCAATATTCGTGCGCCCCAGGCTGATAATTTTAGAATTGCTGGACCGCTAAAGCCCCAATGTGTGATTAAGAGTGGGCCAGTGGTAGCAAGTTTTGTGTCTTTGATTTGCACACTTACGCTTGTAGAAATGCCAGGCAAATCAATAATCCGAGTGTCTTTGATGTTAAAGGTAAACAATGAGGGCACGGGGCTAATTATCGTGTGTCCAAAATTATGCAAGATTTCCCACATTTTTGGGTTGCTTCCTGTGGCAAGCACCAATTTTTCCGACAGAAATTGCTGGTTTTGGGTGTCGATTTTCCAGAAATCATCGGTTTTGAAAATCGATTGTACGCTTTGACTTGTTATTATTTTGATGCCCAATTTGTTGCTCATCGACAAAAAACAATCTATAATTGTTTGTGAATTATTAGATACAGGAAACATACGCCCGTCTGCTTCTGTCTTGAGAGGTACACCGTGATCATTGAACCATTCTATGGTTTCGGAAGGGCAAAATTGATAAAAAGGGCCGCGTAATTCTTTTTCGCCTCTTGGATAAAATTTTGTGAGCAAATTGGGCTCAAAACAAGCGTGTGTTACATTACATCGACCTCCGCCTGAAATGCGAACTTTGGTCAAAACATCTTTGCCTCGCTCTAAAATTGCTACTTTAAGTTTTGGGTTTTTTTCGACAATATTAATTGCCGAAAAAAATCCGGCAGCTCCACCTCCAACAATAATAATGTCAAAATTTTGATTCATTTGAATGTTTTTTACTGTATAATTCAGCTTTGAATATGGCAAATGTAACAATTGCTGTATATATAAATAAAAAAACCCTTCCAAAGAAGGGTTTTTTGTACTCAGAGCGGGACTTGAACCCGCACGAACATTGCTGTTCACTGGATTTTAAGTCCAGCGTGTCTACCAATTTCACCATCCGAGCAATACTATTTTATTTTTGTTTCATTTTTAGAAAAAATGAGTTAAAATGTTTCATCCGAGCAATACTATTTCATTTTTGTTTCATTTTTAGAAAAAAAACATATTAGTTGTTTTTTTAAACTAAAAAAATGAAATGCAAATTTTGATTTTATTTATAAAACTAAAATTTTGAATTTCATTTTAAAAAAAAATTTCAAAAGATACTTTTGAGCGAAAAACGGGGCTCGAACCCGCGACCTCGACCTTGGCAAGGTCGCGCTCTACCAACTGAGCTATTTTCGCATATTGTGAAAGAACGTTGCGTTAATTTCTTAATGCGGTTGCAAATTTAATACATTTATTTTATTTTGCAAGTGTTTTTTTAATTTTTATTAAAATTTATATAACCCAAAAGCACTTTTGTTTTGGTCAAAAAGATTGTATGAAAGCTACTCCAATTCAAAATTGTGATTGCTTTTTTTAGAAATTGGGTTTGATCAAGTAGAAAAACCACTTTAAGGCGCACGCTTTCAGAGGTTTTTATGGTATTAAAACAGTTTTTGATTATAAGACATAACGAATTTCTTCTTTGATCATGCCAATTTTGCTTTATAACAACTAATTTGTTTAAACTAATTTGTTTTCTACAAACGGTGTTTTCTCTGAAAAGTTATCACATAAAACATCGATTTTTATGGCTTTTTGCGTATTTTCATCACACTATAATAGGTAAGATTTTGGTTGATGTATTAATTTTTATGGTTTTTGGAACAAAAAAAGATGTAAAACACTAAATTTGCATTCTAAAGGCTATTTTTAGATTTTAGATTTGAAACAAAATCATTATGTTGTTGAAACGCCAAATATCTATTGTATTATTATTATTTTTATTTTTTTTACAAAAATCTAATGCGCAAATCATAACTTCAAAAAAGCTAGCTATCAGCAAAGGTATTTATCAATTGCCGAAAGTGGCGGCCGAAAATGTGGGTAAAAAGGTTTCTGATGTTACAGTTTTTGCAAAAAAAATTGATGCTAAATCAATTGACACTGTTTTTGTTTCAAAAGTGGTTGTCGAAACTACAAAAGTGCCACAAGAAACAGAAAAAGCTTCTGCTATTGCAAACCAAAAGGCGGTTGTAGCGGAATTATTGCCTGCAAAAAAAGTGCTTTCTTATGAGTTTGATGACAAGGAAGACAAGGATTTGATATTTGTAAATCAAAATTATTTGGCCAATCAAATTGTAAATAATGCACTGCCGTTGGTGGGTACAAGGTACAAATCTGGCGGTACCACTACAAGCGGCATGGATTGCTCTGGAATGGTTACGGCTGTTTTTGGAAATTTTGACGTCAAATTGCCTCGAAGCTCTGTTGATATGGCTAATGTGGGTTTGACAAGAGCTACAAACGAAGCTCAAAAAGGGGATTTAATTTTCTTTAGGACCAACAATAGTGCCGCGATCAACCACGTTGGTTTGATTGTAGAAGTTTTAGATGGCGAGATCAAATTTATCCACGCATCTATTCAAAAAGGGGTCATCATATCTTCTACCAATGAGGCCTATTATCGCAAAAGCTTTGTCAAAATTAAATCGGTTTTGTAAGTGTTTTGTGTTTTTTTTAAATTGATTTTGTAGCTTGCTTTTATAAATTCATTTGATTTTTTTGTAAAAAATATTTGTTTCTGTTATATTGAAACCTTAATTGTAACATTCAGTTTGATTGGATTTGGGTGCTCAGAAATTACAGCGTTTTATTTGTAATTAATTTTTTAAACCGTTGAAATCTAAAACAAATAAAAAACGCTTCCTACTTACCTTTTCCTGTTTTTTTTCCTCGAATAAAGTCTTGAAAACCCAACACCTCTATAATATCCCCGATCGTAGCGGTATCCTTTTGGTTTTTTTTCTTTTTCAGAAAAAACCAAAAGATATAGCGTGCGGCGGGACAGGTGGTGTGCTGGACGGGTCGTGTGATCCAAAAAAAAAAGCTTGTTTATAGCGAATCAACTATCAATTTGGCGGTTTTTTGGCTGGCGCCAATCCCCCCTAATTTGGTTTCTAATTCTTTGTACTGCTGTGCTATTCGCTGTCTGTTTTCGGGGTCTAAGAGTTTGTGAAGTTCGGTTTCTAATAGGCTACTGTTGCAGTTTTGTTGTATCAATTCGGTGACGATTTCTTGGTTCATAATCAGGTTTACCAACGAAATATATTGTAAAGTGATGATCCTTTTTGCGATTTGATAGGATAGCCAACTGCTTTTGTAGCAGACTACTTCTGGCACTTTGAACAAGGCTGTTTCTAGCGTTGCGGTGCCTGAAGTGACGATGGCGGCGGTGGCAAATTGTAACAAATTGTAGGTTTGATTGGCTACAAATCCAATATTGGGCTGTTTCAAAAATGGTTTGTAGAGATCTATATTTTGGCTTGGTGCGCCGGCGATTACAAACTGATATTTGTCGAATTTTGGGGCTATTGAGAGCATTATTTCCAACATTTTTGTGATTTCTTGCTTGCGGCTTCCGGGCAAAACGGCTATAATAGGCAAGTTTGATAATTTGTTTTGTGATAGAAAAGTGGCTTGGTTTATAGGGCAAAAATTATGGATAGCATCAAGGAGTGGATGGCCAACAAAGTTGACTTTGAACTGATGTTTTGTTTCAAAAAACTCTTTCTCGAATGGCAAAATGACAAAAAGTTGGTCAAAATCGCGTTTGATGGCTTTGATTCTGTTTTCTTTCCATGCCCAAATTTGGGGTGCGATATAATAGTTGGTTCTGAAGCCATTTTGTTTGGCCCATTTTGCGATTCGCATATTAAATCCGGGATAATCGATAAAAATGATCACATCGGGATCGAATTTTTGAATGTCGTTTTTGCAAAAAGCAAGGTTTTTCAGAATTGTTTTGATGTTCCATAAAACTTCCAAAAAGCCCATAAATGACAGATGTTTGTAATGCTTAACAATTTGTCCGCCAGCGTTTTGCATCAGATCACCGCCCCAAAACCGAATGTCTGCTTGTGGGTCTAATGTGATAATTTCTTTCATCAAATTTGCACCATGCAAATCGCCCGATGCTTCTCCTGCAATGATATAATATTTTTTTTGGGTGTTGGTTTGGTTCAAAGTTGAAGTTTTATTTTATAAAAATATGGTACATATTGCCATTACTATCGTGGCCAAAATAATTCCTTTTGCCATCATTTCCTTGTTTATTTTTAATAATAAAAAAAAGGAAATAAGGTTTAAAACCGCGCCAAGTGTGATTAATTTTCCTAATCTTCCTTCGTGTATCATAATCACAAGTCCGGGTTGAAAAGAATAGCTTGTAAATATAACCACGAACAAATAACTTCCTATAAATGTGGCAATTAGCCCAATAATAAATCCATAAAGCAAGTCTATTTTTTTCATACTAAAAGTCTTTTATAAGCTCCAACTCGGTTCTGAAAGCCAACATTTTGTCGCCAAAAAGTGCTGCGCCTTCCGCACGAAATGCAGGAGCATCTTCTTCATAATATTGCATCAAAGTGGCTCGGCTATCGGTGGTATATTGCACAGAATAGGTGGTGCCACCCATCTCTTCTTCGATCAAAACTTTGACCAATCTGGCGGTCGAAAATTTTTTTGTAGCCAAAATTTCGGGTATATGTTTGGTTTGCATCCAAGCCAACCATTGGTCATGTACGCTTTCGTGAATATTGACCGTTACGTTATAGATAATCATGCTTAGATTTTGTTTTGGTTATTAAATTTCTTTGTCGCCACGCAATTGCCTGTATTTTTTTCGGGCGTCTATAAAATATATACTGTCTTGATGTTGAAAAATAATTTGCTCATAAAGTGCTTTTGCTTTTTCGATATTATTGTATTGTTTGTTTTGAATTTCGGCCGAAAAATAGAGTGCTTCATCTATATAAATTCCGTCTTTATGTTGGTCTATAATGATTTGATATTGTGTCAAAGCAGTTTCAAAATCACCAAATTTTTCATAAATTTTGGCTGTTCGGTAAAGCGTTATACTTTCGATGACGTCGCCCTTATTTTCTTTCAAAATGATTTGAAATTGTGCCAAAGCGGCTTTACTTTTGTTTTGATATAGTAAATAATCGCCGTGGGCAAATTTCTTTAGCGCAACGTGGGTAGAGTCTGCCTCGGTATTATCGTGAATAAGCATAAAATATTCGAGTGCATCATTGGCAATAAGTTGGGTAGATGCTGATTTTAGGGTTTTAAACTGTTTTTGAGCCCAATCAAAATCTGTTTTAAAGTAGCTTGTTTTGGCACCTTTCAAGCTCGCTTCGTGACCAACTTCGTCATTTTTGAGGTCGTCTTCGATTTGTGCATAATATATAGAAGCTTGGTTAAATTTTTCTTCAAACAACAAAATATCGGCCAATTCCATTTTCACGTCGGCTTCTTGATATTTGTTTAGCGGAAGCTCAAGTGTAGCTTTCAAAATGGTTTTTCCTTGATCTGGCTTGTTCAAATTGAATGTAACAAAATGAGCATGAAGCATTTGCAAATCTATAGAATACGGACTAATACCGTATTGGGTCAACAAATTTGTCAACTCTACTTCAATAATAGGATAATCTATTTCTGAGGAATTGTCAATTTTTATGCGCATTAATTTGCTGTTTGCCTTGATTTTCAGGTCGTTATCTTGTGTGTTTTCCAACACAAATTGCAAAATTTCTTTTGCGGTATCAGTTTCTTTTTCGTCAAATGCGAGTTGTGACAAATTGACAATGTTTGAAAAGGACTCGGGATTTCGTTTGAAAATGGCTTTTTCTTGCACAAATGCCTTCAAATATTCTTTTTGTTGTACAAAAAACCAGCTTAAATATTTGTTCCAAAAAATGTCTTGCCCTTGCTGTGCACGCAAAAGCAGTGCTTTTTTGAGTGCATTATTAAAAACTTCATCGTTTTTGTCGTTCATAAAAACGGCTAATTGATTTTGAACCATTTGTGCCATTCCGGGATTTGAGTGTGCCTCTGTCAAGAATTTTTCGATCATCAAATCGGTATTTCCCATTTGTCCATACAAAATAGCCATTTGATAATTAAAATTCATTTTTGGATCTATTTCTGATGCCGTTTGATAGGTTTTTATGGCATAAGCAAGTAGGATTTTGGCTTCAAATGATTGGGCTACAATATAGGAATTTACGGGTCTTTCTTTTACTTTGGCCACTGCAATATCATAGTTTTGCTTGGCTTTTTCCTCCATTTTTTGCAACTGAAAATTATAACCCAATTCTACCCAAAGATTTGGTGTTTTAAATTTTTCTAATCGTTCTAAAATCCCCTTTTCGGCAGTGTCAAACTGTGATAATTGCTGATAACAATCGATGCGCCGCTGAAAATAATTGGCGTTTGCAGGTTGCGTTTTATACAGCTCGTCAAAGCTAATGAGTGCTTTTTCAAAATCGCCTTTGTCAAAATAATTTTGAGCCAATTGTTCGTTTTGACCTAAAAGGCTCAACGATATTAAGAGAACAATGGCAACTAAAAATTTTTTCATTTTGAGGAGGATAATAATTTCAAAAAAAACACTAATTGATGATAGAAAACCCGGTGTATCGCTGCAAAACTTCGGGAATAAGAATACCATCTTCTGTTTGATAATTTTCTAAAATTCCGGCCAAAACCCGAGGCAATGCCAGCGAACTTCCGTTCAAAGTGTGTGCCAAATTATTTTTGCCGTCTTTGTCTTTGAAGCGCAGCTTGAGCCTGTTGGCCTGAAATGTTTCAAAATTTGACACAGATGATATTTCTAACCAACGATTTTGTGCGGTCGAAAAAACCTCAAAATCATAGGTTAGTGCCGATGCAAACCCCATATCGCCGCCGCAAAGACGCAATATTCGGTAAGGCAACTGCAGTTCGTTCAAAATGTTTTTCACATGCGCTACCATACCGTCAAGTGCAGCGTGCGAATGTTCTGGATGTTCTATACGAACAATTTCGACCTTGTCAAACTGGTGCAAACGGTTAAGCCCCCGAACATTAGCGCCCCAAGATCCTGCTTCTCTTCTAAAACACGGGGTGTAGGCGGTGCACAATATTGGCAACTCGCTTTCTGTCAAAATAACATCTCTAAAAATATTGGTAACCGGCACTTCTGCCGTTGGAATCAAGTATAAATTATCCGTAACATCATGATACATTTGTCCTTCTTTGTCGGGCAATTGCCCTGTGCCATACGCAGATGCCTCGTTGACTAGGTGCGGCACTTGGTATTCGATATAGCCGGCATCTGTGTTTTTGTCCAAAAAATAAGCAATAAGTGCGCGTTGCAATTTGGCTCCTTTTCCTTTATAGACCGGAAATCCTGGAGCTGTTATTTTGGTGCCTAATTCAAAATCCACGATATCATATTTTTTGATCAACTCCCAGTGAGGCTGTGCGTTTTGGTGCAATTTTGGCACTTCACCAGCCTCAAAAATTGTAATGTTTTCTTCGGGCGTTTTGCCAAACGGAACAATGTCTGCCGGCAAATTGGGCAACAAATATAGTTGTTGGGTGAGCTCGTGTGCCAAAACATCCGTTTTTTCTGCCAATGCTTTGCTTTTTTCTTTCAACAAAAGGTTTTTTTCTTTCAAAATAGCGGCTTTTGAGGTTTCGCCATTCTTGAGCAAATCGCCTATATCCTTGGATAGTTTATTAGATTCAGACAAAATTTGGTCTAACTCGACCTGTGTAGAACGGCGATTTTCGTCTATCAAAACAACATTTTCTACAATTGCGGTGGCATCAAAATTTCGTTTGGTCAAAGCAGCAATGACTTTCTCTTGGTTTTCTCTAATAAAAGATATTTGTAACATAGTTTGGTTTTATAAAAAAGCAAATTTAAGCATTTTGTTTGTAATCTTGCTTTTTTAATCAAAAAACCACCTCAAGCGAAGTGGTTTTTTTGATAAAAAAGAGGTGGTTTTTAATCAATTTCGTTCAGCATTTTTGAAATCTCATCCAATTTTGGAGTCAATATGATTTCGATTCTTCGGTTTTTGGCTTTTCCTTCGGGCGTGTCATTGCTTATCAATGGCGCATATTCGCTTCTACCGGCAGCAGTCAAATTTTGTTTGTTGATGCTTTTATTTTCGCTCAAAATTGTGACGATAGACGTAGCTCTTTTTGTCGATAAATCCCAATTATCAGCAATTGGCCCTGCGCTCAAAAAGGCATCGTTGTCTGTGTGACCTTCAATTAATACTGCTATTTCTGGGTTTGAACCAAGCACTTTTCCTACTTCTATAACGGCTTTTTTGCCTTCGAGACTCACCGTATAACTTCCAGAATTAAACAGCAATTTGTTTTCCATAGACACATATACTTTTCCGTTTTTTTGTTCCACGGTCAAGCCTTTTCCTTCAAATCCGTTTAGGGCTTTTGAGAGGGTTTCTTTGAGTTTTTTCATGCTGGCTTCTTTGCTGGCCATAATTTGCTCTAACTCGGCTACACGCTTGGAACGTTCTTCAAAATCGGCTTTCAACTTGTTTAGTTTTTCTTGCTCGGCAGACAATGTTTTTTCTTTGGCTTCCAATTTGGCCAACAATTCGCGGTTTTTGGTCATATTGGCTTGCAGGGCTTCGTCACTGTTTTTTTCTAAAGCGTCATAAGAAGTTTGCAATGTTTTGAGATTATTTGTAGTCAAATCAAGATCTGATTGCAGTTTTTGTTGCTCTGATTTTAGTGCGTCAAAAGCGAGTTGCAAATTGCTTTGATCGCCCGAAAGTTTGTTTTTGGCGTTGAGCAATTCTTGATTTTCATCAAAAAGTTTGCGGTTTTCTTTTTTTAAAGTGGCAAATTTATCTTCCAAATCGGCATAGATTTTTTTAGAAACACACGAGCTTGAAAGTAAGGTAACAATTAAAATAAGGACAATTTTTCGGATCATTTTTTGTGATTTTTAATTTAAAAAAAAGGCAAAAAGCGTTAGTTTTCGTTGTAAATTTACTGTTTTTTAGTTCATTTTAAAAAATTTGGCAAAATTTTAAATATATTTAACCTCAAATTTCAATTTTATGCAGTTTTCAGACAAGAAAAATACGATTCGATGGGGTTTGATAGCGGTTTCGTTTATCATTATTGTTTTGATTTTGTGGAATACTTATACTTTTTTTCAGATTTTTAAAAACGAAGAGCGCGTCAAGATGGAGCATTGGGCTGATGCTCAAAAAACATTGATCAACGCTGATATAACTGCGGATATAGATTTGCCTCTTAAAATCATTCAAAATGCAAGGATTCCAATAGTAGTGGTCGAGGACAATCTCATCAACAACACCAAAAACATTGATGCTGGTATTTTGAAAGATTCCGTTTTGATGGGGGCTTTTTTGGGCAAACTAAAAAATCAAAACGAGCCTATTGTTTTTGAGTATGTGCCTGGCAAATTTCAGTATTTGTATTATGGCGACTCCAATTTGCTGAACAAATTAAAATATTATCCAATCGCACTTTTATTAATTATTTTGCTTTTTGGCGCTTTGGTTTATAATTTTTATAAAAGCACCAAAATGGCTACCCAAAACAAACTTTGGGCCGGCATGGCCAAAGAAACTGCCCATCAAATTGGCACTCCATTATCGTCATTAATTGGATGGCTCGAAATTATGAAAGCAGATCAAGTTGCCGAAACCACGGTTTTTGAAATCGAAAAAGACATCAATAGATTACAAACTATTGCCGATAGGTTTTCAAAAATCGGCTCAGAGCCCGTGCTTAAAAAATTAGATATCGTTTCAGAAACCTCACAATCATTTGATTATTTGCAATCTCGATTTTCAAAACAAGTAAAATTTTCGTTCGCTGCCCCACAAAAAGCTGTTTTTGTGATGCTCAATACAACTTTGCACAGCTGGACTGTCGAAAATTTAGTAAAAAACGCAATTGATGCCATGAAAGACAAAGGAAATCTGCATGTAGAAGTAAGTGAGGATGGAGATTTTGTAAAAATAAAAATTACGGATAACGGCAAAGGCATTCCAAGAAATCAGTTTCAAAGCGTTTTTGAACCAGGATTTACAACCAAAAAGCGAGGTTGGGGTTTGGGACTATCGCTCACCAAACGCATCGTAGAAACCTACCACAAAGGCAAAATAAAAGTGCTGCAATCTGAAGCAAACAAAGGCACAACAATGCAGGTTTCGTTTAAAAAAACGGTTTGATTTTTGATCAAATCCTGTTTTTTTACAAAAAAACCCAAACATTACTGTTTGGGTTTTTATAAAAGTAGTTGGTTTTAATCTACCAAAATTATAATTTGGTTGTCTTTGAGCTCTAATGTGCCAGATGTTATAGCCAAACTGTATTTTTGATCTGTTTCTTTGCTAAATTTTGAAGCTGTTTCTTTAAAAAAAACAAAATTATCGGCCTCAATTCTAATTTTCCCATTGGTCAAAGTAGATACAATTGCGGCGTGATTGTTGAGCATTTGAAAATCGCCATCTACACCAGGAACGGCTACCGAATTTACTTTTCCCTTAAATAAGGATGCTTCTGGAGATACTATTTCTAAAATCATAATGTATAATTTGAAATTCTTGTTAAGCTTCTGCCAACATTTTTTCGCCCGCTTCTATAGCGTCTTCGATGGTTCCTTTTAGGTTAAATGCCGCTTCAGGAAGGTGGTCTAACTCGCCGTCTATAATCATATTAAATCCTTTGATGGTATCTTTGATGTCAACCAAAACGCCTTTTAGCCCTGTAAATTGCTCGGCTACGTGAAAGGGTTGTGACAAAAATCTTTGTACTCTACGGGCTCTTGATACTGATAATTTGTCGTCTTCAGAAAGTTCTTCCATACCAAGTATGGCGATAATATCTTGCAATTGTTTGTATTTTTGAAGAATTTCTTTGACACGTTGTGCGCAATCATAATGCTCGTCACCAAGTATTTGTGGTGTTAGTATTCTTGAGGTAGAATCTAATGGATCTACGGCAGGATATATACCAAGTTCGGCAATTTTTCGAGACAAAACCGTTGTGGCATCAAGGTGGGCAAATGTAGTAGCTGGAGCTGGATCTGTAAGGTCATCTGCAGGCACATAAACGGCTTGTACAGAAGTGATCGAGCCTTTGTTTGTAGAAGTAATTCGTTCTTGCATGGCACCCATTTCTGTGGCCAATGTTGGCTGATAACCCACCGCAGACGGCATACGACCCAAAAGTGCTGAAACCTCTGAACCGGCTTGTGTAAAACGGAAAATATTATCTACAAAAAACAATACATCTTTTCCTTGGTCTGACCCTGCGCCATCTCGAAAATACTCTGCAATTGAAAGACCAGATAGGGCTACACGCGCTCTTGCTCCGGGCGGTTCGTTCATTTGACCGAACACAAAAGTTGCTTTTGATTCGCGCATTCCTTCCATATCTACTTTAGACAAATCCCATCCGCCTTCTTCCATAGAGTGCATAAATGCGTCGCCATATTTGATGATGCCAGATTCTAACATTTCGCGAAGCAAATCATTTCCTTCACGGGTTCTTTCGCCAACGCCAGCAAAGACAGATAATCCGCCGTGGCCTTTTGCGATATTGTTGATTAATTCTTGGATCAATACTGTTTTTCCAACACCAGCACCTCCAAAAAGGCCAATTTTTCCGCCTTTGGAGTATGGTTCTATAAGGTCTATAACTTTGATTCCTGTAAATAAAACTTCAGACGAGGTAGATAGGTCTTCAAATTTTGGAGCTTGTCTGTGAATCGACATTCCGTTATCGCCATCTTTTGGCAAATTGCCCAAGCCGTCAATAGCATCGCCAATCACGTTAAAAAGGCGACCATATACGTCTGCTCCAATAGGCATTTTTATTGGGTTTCCGGTGCCTACAACTTCGTAGCCACGGCTCAAACCGTCTGTAGAATCCATAGAAATGGTTCTTACGGTATTTTCGCCAATGTGCGATTGTACTTCAAGCACCAATAGGGTACCGTCTTTTTTTGTGATTTCTAACGAATCATAAATTTTTGGAAGTTCAACATCTTTTCCGTTGAAAACTACATCTACGACTGGCCCGATAATTTGCGCCACTTTTCCTATTACTTTTGACATTGCTTATGTGTTTAATATATAGCTATTTAGGTTTTTTGAAAAAAGATAACTGCCCATTAAAAACCGTTATTTTTTCGAGTGCAAAGATAAAAATTTTATATAAAAAATCAACAAATAGTAGTGTTTTTTTTAAATTAATTTGTTTTGATATACTGAAATCAAAATAAAATCGTTTTAATTCTGTAGGAATAGTTTATAAAATCAAAAAAAAGCTATTTTTGTGGGAATCAAAATTGATAACAATTTAATTTATTTTTATGGTCATTTCAAATTTCATTTTACAAACTTCGGTTGTTTCTGATAGCCTTTCGGCGGCAGCTACAACAGCCACTTCTGCTACAGCACCTGCAATAGAAAACATTTCTTATTTGTCGTTTGTGCTCAAGGGAGGGGTGATGATAATACCTATAATTGTGTTGTTGTTTTTTTGTATATATATCATCATCGAACGCTATTTGTCTATCAAAAAAATTGCAAAAACCGACAAAAATTTGCTCGACGAGGTGAGTTTGCAAATCAAAAATGGAAAATTAGAAAACGCTATCTTGCTTTGTAAACGTGATAATTCGGCATCGGCAAATATTTTGCGTAGCGGTATTTCATTGATTGGCAGACCTATAAGCGAAATTGAATCTGTGATGGAAAAAACAGCCAATATTGAAATTGGCGAGATGGAAAAAGGTCTTGGCTATTTGGGGCTTATTTCTGGAATTGCTCCAATTTTGGGATTTATAGGTACCATTTCGGGGGTTATCAAAATTTTTTATAGCATTTCTGTTACTGAAAACATCAGTATTGGCAATATTTCTGGCGGTTTGTATGAAAAAATGATTAGTAGCGGTGCCGGACTTGTTGTTGGTGTTGTGGCATATTCTGGCTATCATTTGTTCAATATGATGATTGACAAATTTTTGCACCGCGCCCAAAAACAAATTTTAGAAGTCATTACGCTAATTCAATCTCCTCAACATGGCCATTAAAAGAAACAAACGATTTCATGCTGAAATTCCTACGGCTTCATTGAGCGATATTATGTTTTTCTTGTTGTTGTTTTTCTTGATAATCTCGACATTGGCCAATCCAAATGTGATCAAATTGATGCTGCCTAAAGCCCAAGCCAATGAAACTACCAACAAAAACCACATTACCCTTTCGATTACCGAAGACAAACATTATTTTTTGGACAAGCAAGAGGTAGCATTTGCAGATTTGAAACAACAAATTCAAAACATCACAACACAGCGCAACGACAAGGTTGTTGTGGTTCGAATCCCACACGATTTGAAGGTGCAAGATTTGGTAGATGTGCTTCAGATTGGATCAGAATTGAAACTTAGTTTTTCGATTGCTACTGCAAAATAGGGATTTTTACACCAAAAAGCTTGTTTTTATGCTAATTTTTCGTCAAAAAAAAGCGGTAGTAAAAAAGCTCTACCTTATTTTGTTTTCTTGTTTTGACAAAAAGCTTACGTTTTTTAGACTATTTTATACTTATTTTGGTATTATTTGTTCTGTTTTTTCATCTCGAATCACGTTTTTGATAACCCAACTCCTCTATAATCGCCCCGATGTAGCGGCATCCTTTTTATGGTTTTTTTTTCAAAAACCATAAATAGATATAGCGTGCAGCGGGACAGGTAGTGTGTGATAGGGGAGGTGTGCGCCAAAAAAAAAACAGGCTTGTTTTATGGGTTTCTGTTTTTGAAATTTGCAGTAAATAGGGCTTTCAAAAATGGGGTTTTTGGGCATCGTAGCATCACTTGAATATCTTGTGCAAAAGTGGTTTTTTGGTCCAAAAATTTGAAAATAAGACTGGGTTTTGCCCGTCGAAAAAGCTGTCCGAAAACCTGATGGCCGATAGCGTTGTTGCGGCTTAAAACTTCGACAAAAAGCAAATCATACCACCAAAATTTGGTTTTTTTGTAAAACAAACGACCGTTCTTTTGGGTCTGTAAAAACGCGACCAACTCTGTCGATTTTTGATCACAGTTCCGAAAAGTGAAGCCTGTGCTAGGTTTTGTCCAACCGCCAGCTGTGCCAATATTGATAATGTTTTTAGAGTTTTTTTTCCAAAACGGATAACAGCTCATCGGAATGCTGCCCTGCTCTTTTTCGATAATTGTATAGTTTTTGGCACCCATTTTTTCAAGATATTTGACAATTTCTGTTTCGTATGCTTCAAAAGGCAAAAGGTTTTTTGAAAACAAGGTGTATTCTACCAAAGCCGCCTTTTTGGTAGTTGGCAGCACATACATAAAGCGTGTATTTGCTTTTTGCTCGACCGAAAAATCCATAAAAGTAGCCGTTGATGGGTCGAAAATTTCTTGTTCGCACTCTACAAACCAGCCTACAAAATGCTGTTGCAAAACGGCATATTTGGTTTGATTTGAAAGTTCGTTCTTCTCAAAAACACTATTAAATAAGGTGTCTGTTGTAAAATGCTCTTGGTTTGTTTGAACCAAAACATGGTCGTTGAGGTCTGTCGTTGCAGTTACTTTTTGATATTTTATTTCGATATTTTTTTGTTCTGAAATTATTTTTAAAACAAATTGATACAAGTCTAACCCTTGAATTTTATGGTATTGATAGGGTTTTAAATCCATTTTTTGTTGAAAATCGGCATTTGCAAAAAGTGCCATTCGCCATGATTTTGAAATCAAATGATCCCAAATTGTGATTTCTTTGGACCAAAAACACCAGGTTCTGTCATTTGCTGTTTTTTGATTTTGATCCAAAATCAAAATGTTTTTGTGTTCAAATTTTTGAGACAAAATCATTTTGTAAACCGTCATCAAAGTAGCCAATCCTGCGCCTGCAAATATGTAGTGGTAATGTTTCATTGGTGCAAAGTCGTTTTTTTTTCAAAAATAATAAACTATATTTGTAAAAATTGTTTTTTATGAGTAAATCTCTCGAAGAAGTAAATCAATCGGTTGCTACACAAAATAAAACAACCGTTTTTAAAAAAATATTAGCTTTTTTTGGGCCAGCCTATTTGGTGAGTGTTGGCTATATGGATCCTGGAAACTGGGCTACAGATTTGGCAGGCGGTAGCCAATTTGGCTATTCGTTGCTATGGGTTTTGCTGATGAGCAACCTAATGGCTTTGCTCCTGCAAAGTTTGAGCGCACGACTTGGCATTGTCACCCAGCGCGATTTGGCACAAGCCTCGCGAGAGACATATCCAAAATTTATCAATTATATTTTGTATTTTTTGGCAGAAGTTGCTATTGCTGCTTGCGATCTTGCCGAGGTGCTTGGTATGGCTATAGGGATCAACCTTTTGTTTGGCATTCCGCTTATTGAGGGCGTTTTAATCACGGTTTTAGACACTTTTTTGTTGTTGTTTTTGATCAACAAAGGCATCAAAAAAATGGAAGCTTTCATCATTGCATTGGTTCTTATTATAGGTATATCTTTTCTTTTTGAAATGTTTTTTGCGCAGCCCGAACTCACAAATGTATTGCAAGGCTTGATTCCATCTATGCCAAATCAAGCGGCATTGTATATCGCAATCGGAATTATTGGTGCTACTGTGATGCCTCATAATTTGTATTTGCACTCGTCATTGGTGCAAACTCGCAAGTTTGACCGCAGCCAAAAAGGGATCAAGCAAGCCCTAAAATACAACTTGATAGACAGCACTATTGCGCTAAACTTGGCTTTTTTTGTAAATGCCGCTATCTTGATTTTGGCTGCCGCAACGTTTTATAAAAATGGGTTGTATGAAGTTGCCGAAATTCAAGATGCACACCAGCTTTTGGCACCACTATTGGGCAGCAAATGGGCACCAATTTTGTTTGCAGTAGCGCTTATTGCAGCGGGACAAAGCTCTACTATTACGGGCACTTTGGCGGGTCAAATCATTATGGAAGGCTATCTCAATTTGCGTATTCAACCTTGGGTACGCCGTATTATCACACGATTGATTGCAATTGTACCAGCGGTGATTGTAATTGCTGTTTTTGGTGAAAGCGTCACCGGAAAATTGCTTATTTTGAGCCAAGTAATATTAAGTTTGCAGCTCGGTTTTGCTATTATTCCGCTTATTCATTTTGTGAGCGATCCTATCAAAATGAAAGGTTTTGAAATAGGAAAAATTACAAAAATAGCTTCGTGGACGGTAGCATTAATTATTGTTTCGCTTAACGCAAAATTGGTTTTCGACGAAATTCAATCTTGGCTATCTACCTCACAAAACCCCCTTTTGTTGTGGTTTACGGTTGTTCCGGCCGCATTTGGGTTTTTGCTTCTGTTGCTTTATATTGTTTTCAAACCATTTGTTACCAAAGCCAAAACCGAGATTCACAATCATTCCCCTCATCATTTTACGTTGCAGTTTTCGGCCTCAAATTCTTATAACCAAAAAAATATTGTGGTGGCGGTAGATTTTTCTTCGGCAGACGAAATGGCGTTGAACAGTGCCATAAAACTCGGTGGTTTGGAGGCAAATTACACCTTAATTCATGTGGTAGAAACCGTGGGAGCCTTGTTTTTTGGCGCCGACATTGACGATCATGAAACTTTGGTTGACCAAAAATTACTTCAAGAATATCAGGATATGCTTTCGCAAAAAGGTTTTAGAGTAACCACACAATTGGGGTTTGGAAGCCCAAACAAGGTTATTCCAAAAATAATTAATAGCGGCAACTTTGATATTTTGGTGATGGGAACCCACGGCCATACTGGCTTGAAAGATTTGATCTTTGGCACAACGGTAGATAAATTGCGACACAAAATTTCGATTCCGTTGTTTATCGTCAAAAACTAATTTTCTGGATTGCTGCTTTTTGACAATAAATATTTTTTTGGTGTGGTGGCAAACTTTTTTTTGAACGCAGCAATAAAATGACTCGAGCTGCTGTAGCCAATTTTCAAACCCACTTCGTTGACATTGAACGAACCACTATCCAACAATTTTCTGGCAAAATCCATTTTATAATCAAACAAAAATCCATAAACAGTATCGCCATAAATTTGTTTGAAACCCATTTTTAGTTTTTTTAAATTAAGTCCAATTTGGTTTGACAAATCTTGCAAACTTGGCGGTTCAACAAGATTTGAAATGATGATGTCTTTGGCTTTTTTTATTTTTAGAACATTGTCTTCATCTATCAAAAACGGGCATTGCTCTGCATTTTGATCTTCATTTCTGTTAAAAAAAAGACTTAATAATTCATAGCCTTTGGCTTTATAATATAAATTTTTGATAGATGGATTTAGATTATAATGAAACAATTGGCTCAAAACAATCGCCATTGATGGGCTTATATTACCTTCGTTATAATATTTTTTGTCCTTATTTTCGGTTTTTAAAAACGAAATATAGTTGGACTCGCTCGAAAACAGGGCGTGAAATTTTTGAATAGAAACCATTACAGAAATCACCCACGAATTTGGTGCTAATTCTAAATTTAAGGGCAACTCTTTTTGCGGATTATACAGCAATAGCGATTTTTCTTCGCGCAAATCAAGGGCATAACTACCTTCGTTAAAAATAAATTTGGCCTTGCCTTTGATACCAAAATGAAATTGAATCATACCTTGATCTACTGCACGCGATGCCTTGAAAACTTGATTTTCGTCGTTGCTAAAACGAATAAGAACAAAATTTTCGTCGATTTTTGTAACTTCTGCTGAACCCATAGCGACATTTTTTTTAGATTTTGATTGTTATTTTGATTTTTATTATTTAGATTAATTCTATATAGCGTAAATGTAATCAATTGATTTTAGTACAAATTTAGGTTATTATTCAAAACTTCAGTCCTATTTTTAGAAAAAAACCAAGAGCGACAAAAAAAGAACTTATAGCGATACTTTTTTCAAAATGTTGACTTAAATTTGCGACACTTTTTAGAAAGTCATTTATGTATCAAAATAGTATATCAAAGCACCACACTTTTTATGCCATAGGCTTGAGTTATAAAAAAGCTGATGCCGAGGTTCGTGGCAAATTTAGTTTGAACGAAAATGCCAAAACAGCCCTTTTGGAGCAGGCAAAAACCGAAGGAATCGAGAGCTTGATTGTCACTTCGACTTGCAACCGTACCGAAATTTATGGTTTTGCGGCACATCCATTTCAATTAATTAAGTTACTTTGCGACAACAGTTTGGGCAGTGTAGAGGCGTTTCAAAAAGTGGCGTATATATACAAAAATCACGAAGCGATTTCGCATTTATTTCGGGTAGGAACAGGTCTTGATAGTCAAATTTTGGGAGATTTTGAAATTATTTCGCAAATCAAAACAAGTTTTGTGCAGGCAAAATCAATTGGATTGGCCAACACTTTTATGGAACGGTTGGTAAATGCAGTGATTCAGGCGAGCAAAAAAATCAAAACCGACACCGAAATTTCGTCCGGCGCAACATCAGTTTCGTTTGCATCAGTTCAATACATTATGAAAAATGTAACGCAAATTGGGGAGAAAAACATTTTGCTTTTTGGCACCGGAAAAATAGGCAGAAACACCTGCGAAAATTTAGTAAAACATACTAAAAATGAGCATATTACGCTTATTAATAGAACCAAAAACAAAGCCGAAAAACTAGCTGGAAAACTGCAATTGATTGTAAAAGACTATGCTGATTTGCATCTCGAGATTCAAAAAGCAGATGTTCTTGTTGTGGCTACTGGAGCACAAAACCCTACTATTGATGCGGCCATTTTAAACCTCAAAAAACCACTTTTGATTTTAGATTTGTCGATCCCAAAAAACGTGAACGAAAATGTGCGTCAAATAGCAAACGTTAGTTTGGTGCATCTTGATGATTTATCACAAATTACAGACGAAACCCTCGAGAAACGCAAAAGCCAAATACCGGCTGCCGAGGCGATTATTGAAGAGATCAAAACAGAGTTTTTGAGCTGGATGAAAGGTCGAAAGTTTGCCCCAACCATTCAAGCACTAAAAGCCAATTTGCATCATATCAAACAAAAAGAATTGGATTTTCAACGAAAAAAGATAGTTGATTTCAACGAAGAACAAGCCGAGATCATTAGCAATCGCATTATTCAAAAAATAACCAATCACTTTGCTAATCATCTCAAAAATGACGACACGATGGTGGACGAAAGCATTGCATTAATTCAAAAAATATTTCAACCAAAAACCACCAAAACCGAACTCGAAAAAGTTATGGATAGCATATAAAGGATGTCAAAAAAGCAGATTACTACCGTAAAAAAATCAGGATTGGCTACCAGAAACAGTCCCATCAGGATTGGTACACGCGAAAGTGAATTGGCACTTTGGCAGGCTAATACCGTGGCAAAAATGTTGCAAAATTTGGATATTGAGACAATAATTGTGCCAGTAAAATCGACGGGAGATCTTATTTTGGACAAGCCACTTTATGAACTTGGGATTACCGGAATTTTTACAAAAACACTCGACGTAGCGATGCTTAATGGCGAAATTGATATTGCAGTCCACTCCATGAAGGACGTGCCTACTGCTTTGCCTGTTGGTATAGTTCAAGCAGCAGTTTTGGAGCGTGCTTCAAACAAAGACATTTTGATTTTTAAAAACAAGCTCGATTTTTTGACACAAACTGCCACAATTGCCACTGGAAGTTTGCGAAGACAAGCGCAATGGCTGCATCAATATCCTAATCACCAAGTTGTTGATTTGCGCGGCAATGTGAACACCCGTTTGCAAAAACTGAATGACAACAATTGGAACGGAGCCATTTTTGCGGCAGCAGGATTAGAAAGATTAAATTTTCACCAATCAATTTCAGACCAGCATCAAGCCCAAACTTTTGCTATAAAAAGCCCCGGATTTGAGGCAAACGCTATGGTTTTGGACTGGATGATTCCCGCACCAGCACAAGGCGCTATGGTGGTTTTGGCAATGCAAAACGACTCCTTTTGTCAAGAAGCTTTGGCGCAACTAAACCATCTTGAAACTGATATTTGCACTTATATTGAACGACAATTTTTGCGAACGTTAGAAGGCGGATGTACCGCGCCAATAGGAGCATTAGCCACATTTTGTGAAGACGAAATTTTTTTTGACGGTGTTTTGTTGTCTATTGACGGCAAGCAAAAAATTGAAATAAAAAAAGTAGTTCCCATTCAAGAATGGAAAAAATTAGGGTTCTATCTGGCACAAGAAATGCTTTCTAATGGCGGTTTGGAATTGATGCAACACATTAGAAAAAGTTTGAAAAAATGACAATCCATCGCCCAAAGATTTTAGTAACCAAAACCCTTTTGTATGCACAAAAACAAAAGCTCATAGAAGCCGATTTTGAAGTCACCGAAGCCGATTTTATCAGCATCAAGAACGAGGTTTTTGATTTTGACAGTAATTCTTGTGACGCACTCATTTTTTGTAGTCAAAATGCTGTATATAGTGCTTTGACACATCCAAAATGTGCCGAAATGAAAACCAAAAACGTGTTTTGTGTAGGTCTGAAAACAAAAAATTTGTTGATAGATAATGGTTTTAACGTCTTGGCATATACCGGATATGCAGATGATTTGTGTGAAATTATTATGCTTATTTATAACAATTATCGTTATACTTTTTTGAGTGGAAATTTAAGAAAAGACACTATTCCTGAAGGGCTTAAAAATGCCGGAATTGCAATAAATGAAATTCAAGTTTATCAAACTTTGCTTGCGCCAAAAAAACTTCAAACCACGTTTGATGCCATTTTGTTTTTTAGTCCTTCTGGCGTAAAAAGTTTTGTAAAAGACAATAAAATCAACAACGAAATATGTTTTTGCATCGGTAATACAACGGCATTTGAAGTCGAAAAACACAGCAAAAATGCAATTATTGCGGCTTTTCCAACTATTGAAAACGTGATTGAGGAATGTATCAACGAATTTAGATAGCCAAAACAGAATAATATCTAACCTGCTTTTTCATCCTACGATTGTGTTAAAAGTTCAATGATAGTTTTTTTTGGTACACACTACTTATTTCGCTGCTTATTTTGGTTCACATAAAAAAGTTGGGGAGAAGTTATAGATTTGCGCAAAAAAAAAGCCAACTTACGTTGGCTATCTCTGTTTTTAAATAAAATTTACCCTTTCAATGCTTCAGCGCCGCCAACAATTTCGAGAATTTCGTTGGTAATTGCCGCTTGACGGGCTTTGTTGTAGGTAAGTTTTAGTTGGTTTCTCAATTCGGTTGCGTTGTCTGTAGCCTTGTGCATGGCGGTCATTCTGGCACCGTGCTCTGAAGCGAATGAGTCTCTAATTCCTTTGTATAATTGTGTTTTTAAGGATTTTGGAATTAATGCCATCACAATTTCTTCTTTGGATGGTTCAAAAATATAGTCGCCTGTGCTCACAACTTTGTCTGTTTTTAGCGCTACTAAAGGCAAAAATTGTTCGGTTTGAACGATTTGGGTTGCGGCATTTTTGAACTGATTGTAGATAATTTCGATTTTATCGTATTCTCCAGAGACAAATTTGTCGGTGAGAATTTGGGCTATTTTGGCTACATTTTCAAAGGTTAATTCGTCATAAACCCCGCTTTTGTTGTCGATTACGGTGAGGGTTTTGCTCAAAACGTCATTTCCTTTTTTGCCAATTGCAAATACATCTACTTGTTTATCAGCATAAATCGCATTTCTGTTTTTGACTTCTTTGATAACATTGGTGTTAAATGCGCCACACAAACCTCTGTTTGAGGTAATTGCAACTACCAAAACTTTTTTGATTTCGCGTTGTTTTGTATAGTCGCCCCCGGTGTCGCTATCTAGTGTTGCAGAAAGGTTTTGTAATAATTCGGTCAACTTTTCGGCATAAGGGCGCATGGCAGTGATGGCGTCTTGTGCTTTTTTTAGCTTGGCCGCAGAAACCATTTTCATCGCTGATGTAATTTGCATCGTTGAAGAAACGGAGGTAATTCTGTTACGGATTTCTTTTAAATTTGCCATTTTTTATAAATTGTATATTGCAAAAATTGTATCATGTTTATTTAAAACAAACATGATACAAAATACTTTATGAATTATATTTTGCCGAAATTTCTTTGGCTACTTTTTCAATAACATCTGTGATGGTATCGTCCAATTTACCTGCTTTTAGTGCATTAAGTGTGTCTCTGTGTTTGTTGTTTAAAAACTCGATAAAGTCTTTTTCAAACTCTTTAACTTTGTTAACAGGCACGTTTCTCAATAAATTTTTTGACCCTGCATAAATGATAGCTACTTGATCTTCAACGGTATATGGAGAGTTTAATCCTTGTTTTAGGATTTCAACGTTTCTTTTTCCTTTTTCGATTACATTTAAGGTTACGGCATCTAAGTCTGATCCAAATTTTGCAAAAGCTTCTAACTCGCGAAATTGGGCTTGGTCTAACTTTAATGTTCCAGCAACTTTTTTCATGGATTTGATTTGCGCATTTCCACCTACTCGAGATACCGAAATTCCAACGTTTATGGCTGGTCTTACGCCCGAGTTGAACAAATCTCCGTCAAGAAATATTTGTCCGTCTGTAATCGAAATTACATTCGTAGGGATATATGCTGATACGTCGCCGGCTTGGGTTTCGATAATTGGCAATGCGGTTAATGATCCGCCACCTTTTACAATACCTTTTAGCGAGTTTGGCAAATCGTTCATGTTTTTGGCAATTTCGTCATTAGCAATTACTTTGCAAGCACGTTCTAACAAACGAGAGTGCAAGTAAAAAACGTCTCCCGGATAAGCTTCTCGTCCTGGAGGTCTTCTGAGCAAAAGGGAAACTTCGCGATAAGCAACAGCTTGTTTTGACAAATCGTCATACACAATCAAAGCCGGACGGCCAGAATCTCTAAAATATTCGCCAATTGCAGCTCCAGCCATTGGTGCATATACTTGCATTGGTGCTGGATCTGATGCGTTTGCAGCAACAATGACAGTATATGCCATGGCTCCTTTTTCTTCCAACATTTTGGCAATTCCTGCTACTGTTGATGCTTTTTGACCAATAGCCACATAGATGCAAAATACGGGTTTGCCGGCATCATAAAACTCTTTTTGGTTCAAAATGGTGTCGATACAAACAGTTGACTTTCCGGTTTGACGGTCGCCAATAACCAATTCGCGTTGTCCACGTCCAACAGGAATCATGGCGTCAACGGCTTTGATACCCGTTTGAAGTGGCTCTGTAACGGGTTGACGGAAAATTACTCCGGGAGCTTTTCTTTCTAAAGGCATTTCAAAAAGTTCGCCGCCAATTGGTCCTTTTCCATCTATAGGAAAACCAAGTGTGTTTACTACCCGACCTACCATAGCTTCTCCAGCTTTTAGAGATGCAATACGTTGGGTGCGTTTTGCGGTAGAGCCTTCTTTGATGCCTGTAGATGGCCCCAAAAGCACTACCCCAACATTGTCTTCTTCGAGGTTCAAAACGATGGCTTCTAATCCATTATCAAACTCGACCAATTCGCCATATTGCACATTTGAAAGTCCGTAAATACGGGCAATTCCATCACCAACTTGAAGCACAGTACCAACCTCTTCTAAGGTTGCGCCTGATTCAAAACTTTCTACTTGTTTTCTTAATATTGCTGATATTTCAGCTGGTTTAATTTCTGCCATAATCTTAAATTATATTTATTCTTTAAATCCTAATTTGTCGAATTTTCTATTTTTTTTAGAAAATTTTATTTTAAATCAAACTGCGAAAAGCTATTTTTTTTAATTTGATAATTCTCTTTTTAAAATTTGCAATCTGTTGGCAATAGAAGCGTTGTATTGCTTGTCGCCAATTCTTAAAATAAATCCACCAATAATAGTTGGATCTACCGTGTTTTTTATGGTTATTTTTTTGTCAGAAAACGAAGCGATTTTTGCCAAAATTTGTGCTTCTAAAGCATCATCCATTGCGATTGCGGTTGTTACAAATGCTATTTCTACCCCGTTTAGGATGTCAAACAGTTTGCTATATTCTGATGCAATTTCGCCCAAAATTTCAAATCTTTTGTTTTCATACAACAAATGAAAAAGCCCTTTGGTAATATGATTTGAATTTGCAAAAACTTCTAAAATCGCATTTTCTTTGTGATCTACTTTTATGGTTGGATTTTGAATAAAATTACTTAATTCAAAATTAGTGTCTATCGTTGACGCGATTAATTTCATGTCTGCATCGACTTCTATGGCAACATTTTTTGAAATTGCCAAATCCAAAATTGCTTTCGCATATCGAATTGCTGCTCTTGTATTTGCCATTTTAGTTTAGTTTTGCATCTACCAACATTTTTTCGACCAATTTCATTTGGGCATCTTTGTTGGTCAACTCTTCTTTCAATAATTTTTCTGCAATAGATACCGACAAATTGGAAACGTGAGATTTCAATTCGGCCAATGCTGCATTTTTTTCGCTTTCGATCGCTGCTTTTGCTTGAGCAATCATTTTTTGCCCTTGCTCTTGTGCTTCATTTTTAGAGTCAGCAATCATTTTTTCTTTGATTTCTCTGGCTTCTTTTAGCATATTGTCGCGTTCCAAACGTGCTTCTTGCAAAATGCGTTGGTTGTCTGCTTGCAGGTTTTGCATATCCTTTTTGGCATTTTCAGCGGCCAAAAGGGCGTTTTTGATAGAGGTTTCTCTTTCGGTAACGGCACCTAAAATAGGTTTCCAAGCAAATTTTTTCAGAAGAAAAAGAAATACTATAAATATTATGGTGGTCCAAAAAATTAAACTTTCCGGGGCTGTAAAATTCATAACTGTATGTTTTTAATGTTTTTTTGTTTTAAAAAACTTTCTGAAACCAACCGTTTCAGAAAGTTTTGTTCAATTACTTGGCGATCAAAGCAACTACAACAGCAAAAAGGGCAACCCCTTCTACAAGCGCAGCGGCAATAATCATTGTAGTTTGAATTTTTGAATGCGCATCTGGCTGACGAGCGATAGCGTCCATTGCAGACCCACCAATTCTTCCAACTCCAATTCCTGCTCCAATTGCAGCTAATCCTGCACCGATTCCAGCTAATACCATAATGAAAAATTTATATAGTTAATAATTAATAAAACTCGATTAATGATGGTCGTGATCCTCAACAGCTTGACCAATAAAAAGTGCTGTTAATAACGTAAATACATAGGCTTGTAGCGCGGCAACAATCAATTCTAAAACGCTCATAAACAATACAAAAGCTCCAGATATTGGTGCTACAGCCACCGATTGGAAAATAAAAATTAATGATACCAAACTCAAAATGATGATATGCCCTGCCGTAATATTGGCAAACAAACGAATCATGAGGGCAAATGGTTTTGTGAAAATACCAATAATTTCAATTGGAATCATAATTGGATATAATGCTTTTGGAACGGGCGGCATCAAAATATGTCCCCAATAGGCTTTGTTTCCGCTAAATGTGGTTACAATAAAAGTGATGAGAGCCAGCACAAATGTAAAATAGATATTGCCAGTTAAGTTGGAACTAAATGGGAAAAACGGTATCAATCCAATCAAATTATTGATCCAAACAAAGAAAAACACAGTCAATAAATAGGGTGTATATTTGGCTGCTTTTTTGGCTCCAATATTTGGAATCGCAATATCATCACGGACAAAAACAACTAACGGCTCCAAAAACCCTGATAATCCTTTTGGAATTAGATTGTTGTTTTTGTATGTTTTTGAAGCAAAGAAAAACAACAAAAACAAGATTATTGCTGACATAATCATCGAAAAAACATTTTTTGTGATCGAAAAATCTAATGGTCTTACGTCAAAATTAAAAGCACTTTTGTCTGCGTCTGCCAATGTTTTGAACTGATCTGCATAATAAATAACCTCATTGAATTTTACAAATGTTTCGCCATTTTGAACTACTTCGTGCGTTCCAGAATTGTCATGATGAAATGCGGCAGACGAAAACACATTCAACCCATTATTTGCCCACAAAATCACTGGGAGGTCTAATGCGATTGGCGCACCATTCCAATCCATAATGTGAAATTGATGTGCGTCTCCAATATGCTCATTGATCATTTCGCTAGCATTAAATGCGCTTTCTGTTTTGCTTTCGTGCGACGGGTGAGCATCAACAGCACCAACTGTCTCTACAGCGGCTGTATGCTGGTTGTTTGCAAAATTTATAAATGGAAAACATACTAAAAAAACGGCTGTAATATATAGGAGTGATTTGTTTGAAAATACCATTATTAAATCAAGTTTCTTTGTTACTTTTAATTTTTTGCAAAGGTACATATTTAATTGTATTTTGAAAACATAACCATAAAATTATTAAAAAAATGCTTGACTTTTATTATTTTACGGTGTTTGAGGGTCATTCTCGTGTATTAATCGTACCGAAAAATAGGTTTCGATTATTAAAAACATAAAGTATGGCACAAAAAATGCTGCTAATGTTGGTAATTTGTTATCCAAGTTGGATTGAATTAGGGGTAACAAAAACAAAACTACGGCCAACATTTTTAAAATACTTGCTGCCATAAAAGCAAAACCGGTTTTGGTTGGTTCTTTTTTTTGGATAATCACCAAAATCAAATAGATTATTAATGCTGTAATCACATGAAAGTTATAAATTTGTAAGGTGTCAAACAAAAAAATATAGCTTTCAAAAAAAGTTTCCGAAATGTACTTTTGAATCAAAAAAAGCGTAATGCTTAATGGGAAAAAGTATTTCAAAAAATGTATTATTTTAGTCATCATTTTTTTTATTCAAATTATTTAATTGTTTGATTACAAAATAGAGCGACAAAAATATAGCAAAAAGTGACAAACAAATGGTGAAAACCGGAGTTTCATTTTGTTTTTTTTGATCTAACCAATTGCCCAAGCTCGAAAATAAAAATATAATTATTCCCATTTGAAAAGGAATATTCATCAAAACCAACCATTTTTTAAGGTTGTTTTTCTTCGGGTTTTGGCTGGGTGTCATTTGTCAGACTGTTTTTAGAATTGGGTTTCATCACACAGGTCGCGCTAAACTCGGCTCCGGGCTCTACAGAAAGTTTGCCGCAAATCACTTCTCCATGAATACTAGCCTTTGCTTTTATATTTAGCATTTCGAGCACCTGAATTTTACCGTCAAAGCGACCTTCTATATCTGCATTTTTACATACAATATCGCCTTTGATACTTCCTGCGGGGCCAATTACAATTTTTCCTTTGCTCGAAAAATTCCCTGTCAACTCGCCATCCAAACGAAAATCTGCTTGCGAAAAAACATCACCTTTTATGATGGTTCCTTCCACAATTCGGTTGGTTTTTCCTAATAATTCAGTATATGATTTTGGGTTTTTTTCAAACATTTCTATGGTTTTTTAGGTAAATCGCGATTTGATTTTTCGTCACGATTATCAGTTGGTTTCTCTTCTGTTGGTGCGGGATCGTCGCTATCATCAAGCCCAATATTAATTCCAGGCGGTAGTGCCGGCGACAAGCTTTTTCTAGGGTCTATAATTGATTTTTCTGTTTTTTGAGGAGCCGTTGGCACTACTATTTCTGGTGTTGGAGCCGTGGCAGGTGTTGTCAGATAAAGGTCGAAATTTTTCTTTATTTGTACAATTTTGTAATTCTCGTTTGATATCAAAATTCCGGCTTGATCTATTTTATAGTCAGGCACATCTTTTAATATGGTGACAATTTCTTTGGCTTTTTCTTCTGTGGCAATGCCGTGAAGCACCACAAAACTCTCGGTCATGGTATAAATATCAACAGATGTTTGTAGCTTACTTGATTTTCTGTCAAAAATTAATTTGTTTATTTTGGTAAGTATTGGTTCAGACAAAAGACTGTCTTTATGGTCAAACTTAAAAACAATTTTCCAGCTTTTTGGAACGGCTTGATAAAACTTGAGTTTTTCAAAATAAGGAATATTGGTAGCAATTATTTGTTCGGCTGCTTTTCCTTCATCTACATTAGGATAATTGAGGGCTACAAAATTGAGTGCGGTTTTATAATCTGCCAATCCTTTTAGTTTTCCGATGGTATTTGCCTTCAAAAGCTCCATTTTGGACACAATTTCTTCACCCATAAATTGATCTATCGCTTTGGTTGATTGGTCTAAAACAGTAAATAATTTGCGTTGTTTATACAATTGGTACAAGCGTTCGTAAGCCGCATCTGGAGATTGATTATTGTCAAGGTTTGCAATGCTATTATTGCTCAAAATTTGTGCATAGCGCGAGTTTGGAAACTGCGAGATTATTTTTGATCTCATCGCCAAAGCCTTGTCGGGATTGATGATTTCGTATATTTTGAACAAATTATACATCGTAGGCAAAACCAATCGGTCTTCGGGATTGTTCAACAAAAGTTGCTCTAATTTGCTGGCGGAAAGTGCATATTCTTTGAATTTTTCTTTATAAATGACCCCCAATTGATAATACGCAAAATTGCGACTTTTTGACAAACTATCAATTACAATTTGTGATGTAGGCAATTGATTTGTATAAAATTCTGGCAAATATTTGACATCGACTTCTTTGTTATCAATCCCATTCTCAACAATATTTTCTTTCTCTGCGGTATCAACTTCGGTGCTAGATTTCGATTGGTCATCAGATCTACGCCAATTGTTTTTTAGAGACCTATTGCCCCATTTTTTCTTAAACTCAATTTTGCCGTAGGCCACCGTCGAAGCGTTATAAAAGTAAAAACTTCCTGAAGATACGGCTTTTGGTCCAAATACTGGGGCTGCAGGATTTTGAATTTTTGAAACAGCAGCATCTACTTTTGAAAATCCATCATCGCTACCAGCATCATTTTGGCGTTCCGCTTTTTCTTTTTTCTTTTTTTCTAAATCAACCGCTGCTAAATCTATTTTCTTTAATTTAACAATATAATCTTCGTAAAACTCCTTTCTTTCTTGTTCTGAAAGCGACAAAATATTCAAAATACTATCACACTTTTGGGCAATACCTTCATATTTTATGACATCATCAAGATTTTCTTTTTTCTTTTTGATATAATTATATTCATGTGTACGTATTTTCAAATTTACTAAAGTGCTGTCATAATACTGTCCTGCGGTTTGATATTTGGCATTATCAAAATAAATTTTGGCCAAATTTCTATAGTTTGACGCTACCAAATATTGATCGTCGGTTTTGGCTTTTAATGATTTTTTGTAAAAAACAATTGCTTTTTCGGTTTTACGAAGTTTGTCATAAAACAAGGCTTTTTGATGGTTCAAAACATCCAAAAAAGGCCTGTTTTCTCGATCATTTATCAAATCGTCGAATTTTTTTAGAAATGCAATAGTGTCGCCTTTTGTTCCGTCAAATTGCTGTGCTTGTTTGGCTTGCGCCTGAATTACATAAGCTCGAGATGCTTTTCGTTTCATATCAATCACGGTTTGAAAAGATGCAAAAGCACTGTCTTTGTGCCCCATTTCTTCATACAATTGACCTAAAATAAAGTGGTATCTCGCTTTTTCTTCCTTAGATTTTGTAAAAAAAGAAGCCAATTTCATTCGGGAAACGGCACTATCTTTTTGTCCCAAATTCAAATAGGCTTGTGATAAAGTGGCGTTTGCATCTGCAAAAACCTGGTTTTTGAATTTGATTTCGCTCATCAATTTGATCAAATTTTTCAATGCCAATGCGTCATTTTCGAGGCGCATATTGGTTTTTTCTCTCCAAATTTTGGCTTCGTTTATACGGTCGCTTTCTGGATATTTGTACAAAATATAATTAAACGCTTCGAGCGCAGGAATAAATCGCTGGTCATAATAACGTGATTTTCCTAACAAAATATAGGCTTCATCCATTTGTGGATTTTTTTCTCTCCCATTAATATTCATCGAGCGTTTTTGAATGGCTTTTGTGGCTTTTTCTTCAGATTTTTCAAAATCAGAGTTTTTTGCCGCATCTGTAGTTGCGATTTCTTTTTTGGCAACTTGCATTCGCTCGATAGGCAAAATCTCCCAATAATTGTCTTTAAATTGTGATTTTAGAGATTCAACTCCTTTGTCGAGGGCAATATTTCCGTTATACAGCACATTGAATTTGGTATTCAGGGCTTGGAATTGTCGGTTGATGAGGCGGTCTTTTTTTGTAGAACAAGCCATCAAAAAAACCAGTAACAATGCAAAAAACAGTAGTTTGGAATGCAATTTTTTCAAGGTAAATGCGTTTTATAAATAACGGTAAAAAATCGATATTCGTATTTCGACTGGTAAAATTACGTTTCTTTTTGATAGATAAAAAATTTACATTAAAAAAAAATTTGAATCCGTTTTTATAAAAACCATAAAATTACTCGTAAAACACTGATTTACTGTAGTTAAATTGCAAAAAACGATTCTAATTCTTGAAGCGTTTCTGGCGATGTGTGAATATCTTTTACAATTTCGCCTTTCGATAATGCTACAATTCTGTTGCAAACTTCGACGGTATGCAACAAATCGTGACTCGACACCAAAACGGTGATATTTGGGTCGTCTGCCAATTCTTTGATGATTTTTTTGAGTCTAATAACCGTTGTTGGATCAAGATTTGCAAACGGCTCGTCTAGAATGACCAATTCTGGATTGCCTATAAGTGTGGCTATAATGCCCACTTTTTTCATGTTTCCTTTAGACAAATCTCGTAGATATTTTTTGTTGTTTAGAATTTCTCCACCAAAAAAATCACTGTGTTTTTGTAGCAACGCATCGATATCGACTTTGTTTTGATGCCGTAAGTCACCAATGAAATAGAAATATTCTTCGGGTGTGAGATATCCTATCAAAAAACTTTCGTCGAGAAATGATGCCGTAAATGGCTTCCAATCTTCGGATGTGTTTACTTGTATGTTTTGGTTCAAAATAGTGCCTGTTGTGGGTTCTATCAAATCCAAAATCAAACTAAACAAAGTAGTTTTTCCCGCACCGTTGTTGCCTACAAGTCCAAAACTTTGCCCTTTTGGAATATCTAGATTCTCTATTTTAAGAACGGTTGTTTGTTTGTATTTTTTGGTAATATTGTTGATTTGTATCATTTTATAAATATATTAAGCTGTTTGTTTATAGGCACTTATGGTTTTGTATTTTTCTTTTTTGTAAACTTTTTCGACTATCAAAAAAACATTGTTTCTAAAGGCAAAACCACCAATTCCGGCAAGGGCTACAAAGGCCAACCCCAAGTTTGGATTGCGGATGTATTCGCCAAGCAGAAATAACAATATAGGCAAAACAATTTTTGGAATTGAAAGCAATAAGGTTTGAAAATTAAAGGCTTTTTTGTCGCCAAATGCACCCTTGCTTGATGCCAAATCTATTGGTGTTTTGGTATAAGCACCCGCCAAAAGGACGATGTGCGAATTGACACCTATATTATAAATGGCACCAACTATTATACACAAATAGATGTGCCAACCAAAGTACAAATAAAACGATGCTAAAATGCTTGAGATTAAAGTAGCAATTACAATCAACCACCATTTTGAGCTTAAATAACTTTTGTAGGCAATGTTTTGGGTCATCATCAATTGATAATAAGCACTATCCCAACTTGGTACAAACTGACCAAATGTGAATAAAAAACCGCCCGAAATAATAATTCCGTAAACAATACTTATAAACGACACATTTTTTTGACCCCCATTTAATAACAAAAGCCCATAGAAAAGGAAAAAAAAACTCGTAACCAAGGTTGTTTTGGCACGTTTGTTTCTTGAAATGAGCTTGATGTCATTTTTTAAGAAAGTACCCAAAACACCAAATTGATTCAGCCAAGAAAGGTTTTGGGTTGTTGCTATTGCTGCTTTGCTCGAAAGTCCTGCATCTAAAAACAATTCGCCTTTAAAAAAACGAAAGCTATAATAATAACTCGAAATCAACATGATGAAAGGAAACAAAACCAACCATTTTGTAGCATAAAAATTTTCAAAAACGGGAGCAAAAACTGAAGTAATATCAAAAAAGCCAAAGTATTGACAGCCTGCCAAAACTGCAATAACCGCCAGAAAAATAACAAACAAATGGTCTTTGTTGCTTAAAATAATATTCAAAAAATTATTACAATATACCAATATTACTAAAGACAAAAACCAAAAAACCACACCCAAACTATCATATCCTTTTAGAATTAAAACAATCGAAAACGGCATAAAGAAAAAAAGGTGTAGCCAATTAAAAAATGACAAAGCAGATTTTCCAAGGCTAAAATGAACAATTATTGGTTTTTTTATGTTTAAAACCAAGAGTGATTTGATGTTCAACACTGGGATTTTCTGCATCAAAAGGCGCATTGCCAAATCGACTAAAAAATAATAAATCAAATATTTGTTGACCATCACCAATGGATCAAAACCCAATTTTTTGAGCACAAAAAACACCCCGATTCCTGCGGCTAGAAAGCATATTGCAAAATAAATGGCCAGTAGTACCATCAGAATTTTTAAGGCCAAATTGGAGGCAAACGAGCTTGATCTTGAAAAAGATTTCCATTCCAAGTACAGGAATTTTTTGAACATAAAACGAGATTTTTGATTTGTTTGTAAAACTATAAAAATGTTACGGATTTATGATAAAAATTTATAGAAATAGCAAAAATAAACGATTGGCTGACACAAAAACGACCTCCTTTCTATAATGCTTATCGTGATTTTTTTTAAAACATAAAATACCCCACAAAATTTATTACTTTTGCGCTCACAAATTTTGAACGAATGAAAATAGCAATTCTTGGAACGCGCGGTGTGCCAAATCATTATGGAGGTTTTGAGCAATTTGCCGAATTTTTCTCGGTTTATCTTGTCGAAAAAGGTCATGATGTTTTTGTTTATAATTCGCACAACCACCCATATCAAGAGCCTACTTTTCGAGGAGTCCACATCATACATCAAAATGACCCGGAGCACAAATTGGGTACTTTTGGTCAGTTTATTTATGATTTTAATTGTATTTTGGATGCTCGAAAACAAAATTTTGACATCATTTTGCAATTGGGATATACTAGCAATTCGATTTGGTTTTTTTTGTTACCAAAAAAACCAATTATCATTACCAATATGGATGGCATCGAGTGGAAACGATCAAAATATGCACGCCCTGTGCAGCAGTTTTTAAAATTTGCCGAACGATTGGCAGCCCTTTCAAGCGACTATTTGGTGGCAGACTCTATTGGGATTCAAACTTTTTTGAAAAAAAGATACCAAAAAGACGCTACCTATATTGCTTATGGTGCAAAACCATTTGATACGCCAAACCAAGCAATTTTAGAGCTATATGACGTTAAGCAGAACCAATACAATATGATAATGGCCAGATTTGAACCCGAAAATAATTTGGACATGGTGCTCGAAGGTGTTGCGCAAAACAGCGCCAACAAAACGCCAATTTTGGTGGTGGGCAACCATAATACAAAATATGGAACCTATCTGAAAAACAAGTTCAAAAATCAAAATAATATATTATTTGTGGGTGGAATTTACAATTTGGAGCACCTTGATAATCTGCGTTATTATTGCAATATTTACTTTCACGGTCACTCTGTTGGCGGAACTAATCCATCGTTGCTTGAGGCAATGGCCTCACAAGCCTTGATTGCCTCGCACAACAACGATTTTAACCGTGGCGTTTTACAAAATAATGCACTTTATTTTTCAAATGCCAAAGAAGTTGCAGTTTTGCTCGACACTTACAAAAAAAATGATAACTTGCACTTTATTAAAAACAATTTTGATATTATTGTAAACGAATTTAATTGGGACAAAATAAATGGTCAATACCTTCACTTATTTGAATCGTGTTTTTCGAGAATTAAAAGCCGCAACTAACGAAAATCCGTTTTTTTTGCTGTTGCTTTTGGTATTACTTTCAATTCCGATGCAATATGCTATCAACGGATTTGCAGTGGCATTATTTGTGTTTGTAGCGCTATTAAAATTCAAAAAATCAGCATTCCACTTTACCAAATCACTTGCTTATCCAGTTTTGATTTATCTATTAATGGCACTCTCTATTTGCTGGAGTCAGGATTTTGCAGGTTCTTTTAGAGCACTTTCAAAAGAGTTACCTTTGATGCTTTTGCCACTTTGTTTTATGATTATTCCGCCATTTTCTGAAGATTTGAGACAAAAAACAATACAATATTTTAGCGGTGGTGTCGTAGTTTATATATTTTTTTACTTGGCAAAAGCCTGTTTTAGATTTGCGAGTTCCAAGGATTTTAATGTGTTTTTTTATCACGAGTTGGTTACAGAAGACCTCAACGCTATTCATTTTTCGATTACAGTTGCCGTTGCCTTTTTTTATTTTTATACCAAAAAAACAAAAACCATTTTCGACAATTTGAAGATGGTATTTATTGCAATATTTATATTTTTGTTGTCTTCCAAAAATATTTTTGTCCTTTTTATATTATTGTTGTTTTTTTATGAATTGTTTTATTTTAGGGCAACACCAAAAATCAAATGGATGGTGATTGGGCTTTTTACATTATTGAGTTTTATGTTGCTTTTTTCAAACCAAATAAGCAATCGATTTTTGGTAGAATTTCAATCAAACCAGCACGAGGGCACTATTTCTAAAGATTATGGCCATGGCGTAAAGGTGTATAATGTAAGTGTAAAACAAGCTTGGGAAAAGCAAAAATTTCAACAAAACGACTATTTTCCTGGTACCGCATTTCGGGTGTATCAGATACGCATTTTTTTGGAAATGCTACAGCAAGACGACCTATTTTGGACCGGATATGGGCTTAACGCGAGCGATTTTAGAATCGAACAAAAAGGGATCGAACACAATGTTTATCTTGGTGATGCTACCCATAAAGGTTATCAAAAAATGAATTTTCACAATCAATATGTTCAAATTTTTGCCGAAATTGGCATTTTTGGGCTGCTATTACTATTGATTACGCTTTTTTTGAATTTAAAAAAAGCGTTTTCAACCAAAGATTTTGTTCACATTTGTTTTGCAATTTTAATGATAAGCTTGTTTTTGACAGAGTCCTTTTTGTCAAGACAGCGGGGTATCGTATTTTTTGTTTCCTTATATTGCCTATTCAACACCCAAACTATTTCTGAAAGAACATTTAAAAACAGCCAAAAATAATATGAAAAAAGTTTTAATAACCGGTGCAGCAGGATTTTTGGGCTCCCATTTGTGTGATCGTTTTATTGCCGAAGGATGCCACGTTATTGCGATGGACAACTTGATTACGGGGGATTTAAAAAACATTGAGCACCTTTTTAAACTCGAAAATTTTGAATTTTATCACCACGATATTACTAAATTTATTAATATTCCGGGCGAGTTGGATTATATTTTGCATTTTGCTTCGCCTGCAAGCCCAATAGATTATCTCAAAATTCCAATCCAAACCCTCAAAGTAGGGTCGCTTGGCACACACAACCTTTTGGGATTGGCAAGGGTCAAAAACGCAAGAATTTTAATTGCCTCAACATCAGAGGTATATGGTGATCCCTTGGTGCATCCACAAACCGAAGAATATTATGGTAACGTGAATACTATAGGTCCGCGTGGTGTGTATGACGAGGCCAAGCGTTTTCAAGAGTCTATTACGATGGCATACCACACATTTCACGGTGTAGAGATTCGAATTGTTCGCATCTTTAATACGTATGGCCCACGAATGAGGCTCAATGATGGCCGTGTTATTCCGGCTTTTATTGGTCAGGCTTTGCGGGGCGAAGATTTGACAATATTTGGCGACGGTATGCAAACCAGGTCATTTTGCTATGTTGACGATCAGGTTGAAGGTATTTTTAGACTGCTGCATTCCAACTATTCGTTGCCAGTAAACATTGGAAATCCAGACGAAATAACCATCAAAGATTTTGCGGATGAGATCATAAAACTTACAGGTACAAACCAAAAAGTGGTTTATCACCCGCTGCCAATCAACGATCCTTTGCAACGACAGCCGGATACCACAAAAGCCAAAAACATTTTAGGATGGGAGGCCAAAGTATCGCGCGAAGTAGGGATGAAAATTACCTATGATTATTTCAAATCTTTGTCGTCTGAAGCATTGCTAAAAGAAGACCACAAAGATTTTAACAGCTATATTAGATAGCATGAAAATGTATCAAACAGGAAGGTATTCTAAATATATCAGGCCAATTAGTTTTATTTTAGACTTATTGACTATTACTTTTTTGTGCTTATTTTTCTTTAGAGCCTTGGGGGTAAATTTTACATATTATGTTGTTTATCAGTCATTTGGATGGTTGTTTGTTGCTATATTTGTACAGTTTTATGATGTTTTTCGATTTACAACACCTGTAGAGATTATTTCAAAAATTATCAAACAGGGTATTCTTTTTTTCTTTGTTGTAATCGCTTTTTTTCCATTTTCAAAACAAGTTGTTTTCAGCGGAAAAGCGATTGTTCTGTTTGTAATTGTGAGTTTCGTATTGGTTACGATTTTTAAATTTTTGCTTTTTTATTATTTAAAAAAATACCGAATTGCTACGGGAAGCAATTTTAGAAACGCAGTGATTATTGGCTATACTCCCGAAGCCATTCAATTGAAAGAACTTTTTGAAACCAGAACTGATTATGGGTATCGTTTTTTGGGCTATTTTTCTGACAAAAAAAACAACAGTAACATCAAAGGCAATTTGACCGAGTTGAAGCATTTTGTGATTCAAAATAATGTAGATGAAATATATTGTTCGTTGAACGAAATTACAAACGATCAACTCAAAGATTTAATTGATTTTGCTGATGAGTTTTATAAAACTATCAAATTTATTCCGGATACAAAAGAAATATTTTCAAAAAATTTGAAGATAGATTATTATGAAATGTTTCCGGTGTTATCGCTACAAAAAACAACTTTGCACGATCCGTTTACCAAAAATTTCAAACGTATTTTTGATGTTTTTTTTGCAATTATAGTGCTCCTTTTTTTGATGTCTTGGCTTGTGCCATTACTGGCAATTTTGATAAAATTAGAGTCGCGAGGACCAATATTTTTCAAGCAAGGCCGACCAGGAATCGACGAAAAAGAGTTTTTTTGTTATAAATTTCGATCCATGAAGATCAATAAAACCACAGAGAAAGAAGCTTCAAAAAATGATCCACGCGTTACCAAAATAGGCAAATTTATGCGCAAAACCAGCATCGACGAGTTGCCACAATTTTTGAACGTATTGATGGGCGAAATGTCTGTAGTTGGACCACGCCCGCATTTGTGGTCGCAAAACAAGGCGTATAGCAGCAAAATCAAAAAATATATGGTACGTCATTATGTGAAGCCAGGTATAACAGGATTGGCGCAGGTTCGAGGTTTTCGGGGCGAGATAGAAACGGATCAAGATATGATAAATAGAATCAAATTTGATGTTTTTTATATAGAAAATTGGTCGCTGATTTTAGACATAAAAATCATTGTTCAAACCGTGGTTAATATCTTCGAGGGCGAAGAAAAAGCATACTGATGGGCGCGCTTGTATCGATAATAATGCCAGCGTATAATGCAGAAAAATTTATTGCAAAAAGCATTCAATCAGTTCAAAATCAAACACATATAGATTTGGAAATAATCATCGTTGACGACTGTTCGACCGACGCAACCGTTTCTATAATCCAAGATTTTGTTCGAGACGATAGCCGAATAAAATTGGTTTGTCTTGCCAAAAACAGCGGGACAGGCGTTGCAAGAAATGTCGCTTTGCAACAAATTACGGGTCAGTTTGTAGCTTTTTTGGACGCAGACGATCTTTGGACTCCCAATAAGTTGAGCGTGCAATTGACGTTTATGAAAACCCATCAATTGGCATTTACTTTCTGTTTTTATGAATGTATCGACGAGGCTGGATTGTCATTGCACAAAACAATCAAATCGCCAAAAGAATTAACCTATCGCCAACTGTTTTTTTGTAATTATATTGGTAATCTTACGGCTATTTATGAGCGGCGTTTTTTTGAAAACATCAAAGTTTCAAGCATCAGAAAACGTCAAGATTGGATGCTTTGGCTTTTTATTTTAAAAAATATAAAAACTGCAAAACCTGTCCCACAGAGTTTGGCATTTTATCGCATCAGAGAAAACTCATTATCTGCTTCAAAAATAAATTTGTTGCAACATAACTTTAATGTTTACAGGCTTTTTCATCAATATAATTTGCTTTTTTCGGGGGTTTGCATGCTTGGTTTTTTGTTTACACAGTTGTTTGTAAAGCCATTTTATGTGGTAAGAAATAAATAATTCAATTCTAAAATTTACACATAATCGCAATTTTTTAGAAAGTCAAAACTTCCACGTTTGGTATTAATAACCGCTCATAAGCCTCGCCACATATTTGCCAATGACATCAAACTCAAGATTGACGATACTGCCAATTTCAAAATTTTGAAAATTTGTATGCTCAAAAGTATATGGAATGATTGCTACGCTAAACTGGTTTTTGGCGGCAGCCACAACTGTAAGGCTCACACCATTGACAGTGACAGAGCCTTTTTCTATAGTAATATTGTTCAGGCTTGCATCATATTCGAACCGAAAAATCCAACTTCCGTTTTGATTTTCAATGCTTTTGCAAACACCAATTTGATCAACATGACCCTGAACGATATGCCCGTCAAGCCGATTGCCTAGCTTCATGGCACGTTCAAGATTGACATAATCATCTGTTTTCCAATTTTTTAAATTTGATTTTTGAAGCGTTTCGTCGATAGCAACAACCGTATATTGGTTGTTTTCGATAGCCACAACCGTCAGACAGACGCCATTATGAGCGATACTTTGGTCTATTTTTAGCTCGTTTGTCAAAACAGATTCGACTGTAACATGAAGATTGCTATCTATTTTTTGAAGCGCTACAACGCGTCCCAATGATTCTATAATTCCTGTAAACATTTGTTGTTTTATTTTACTAAATTTGCAGACAAAAATAGCCATAAATAACTTGAACAAAAAATGAAAAAAGCAGAAAATATAATTGTTGGAATTTCGATTGGAGATTTGAATGGTATTGGAAGCGAGGTTGTACTCAAAACTTTTGAAGACAGCCGAATGATGGAACTTTGTACGCCAGTTATTTTTGCAAACGTAAAAACAATATCATTTCTCAAAAAAAGCATCGAATCTACTGCCATACTTCACGGAATTGACAGATTAGATCAAGTTTTGGTAGGCAAAATCAATGTCCTAAACCTCTGGCGCGAAGGTTTTGATATAGAAATGGGTGTCAATAGCGACACTGTAGGTCAATATGCCATCAAATCATTTGTTGCTGCCACCAAAGCTTTGAAAGACGGCGAAATAGATGTTTTGGTTACAGCTCCCATCAACAAATACAACATTCAATCTGACACCTTCAAATTTCCGGGTCATACCGATTATTTGGACCAAGAATTAGAAGGTAATGCACTGATGCTCATGGTGCAAGACAATTTGAGAATTGGGCTATTGACAGATCATATCCCTGTAAATCAAGTCGCATCGCACCTCACAGAAGCGCTTATCAAACAAAAAATCGAAACCATAAAACAATCTTTGATACAAGATTTTAGCATCAACAAACCAAAAATTGCCGTTTTAGGGCTCAATCCTCATGCCGGAGATGGCGGGGTGATAGGCAAAGAAGACAACGAAATTATAAAACCCGTTATCAAAAAAATGTTTGACAAAGGGACACTCGTTTTTGGTCCTTATCCAGCAGATGGTTTTTTTGGAAGTGGACAATACGAAAAATTTGATGCCGTCATAGCCGCCTATCATGACCAAGGATTAATACCCTTTAAAACCCTGTCTTTTGGAAACGGTGTCAACTATACCGCAGGATTAAACAAAATAAGAACCTCGCCAGATCATGGCACCGCATTTGATATCGCGGGCAAAAACAAAGCCAATCACAACTCGTTCAAAGAAGCTGTTTATCTGGCTTTAGACATTTTTAAAGCAAGACAACAACACAAAGAAATAAGTCAAAAACCACTCAAAATAAAATAAATAGTAGTTATAAACAAAAAAAGGTTGATAACACTTTTGAATTTATAAAAAAAGTATATCTTTGCAGTCCTTAATAAAGGAACAAATTGAGCTACAATGAAACAGCTAAATGAATTTTTAATCCCATTTATAGGACTAAAATTAGGAAAACATCAGTTTGATTACCAGATTAATAAAACGTTCTTTGCCATATTTGACTATGATGAGTTTGAAACCGCAGCCATTGAAGTAACTGCTGTTTTAGAAAAAAAAGCCGCTTTTATGGAACTGCATTTGTCGCACAACGGCAGCATAAACGTAGCCTGCGACACCACAAACGAAATGTTTGATTTGCCTATAAACGGAAAAATGAGACTGATTGTTCAGTTTGGAGACGCATTTAACGACGATAATGACGAACTATTGATCCTGCAACTTGGCGAACATCAAATAGATATTTCGCAATATGTCTATGAAATGATTGCACTATCTGTGCCACTAAAAAAAGAGCATCCCGGCATCAATGACGGAAGTTTGCAATCTGAAACACTCGACAAACTCAATCAAATTAGAGTCAAAGAAACCAAAATTGAAACAAAACAACAAGAAATAGACCCACGTTGGGACAAATTAAAACAACTATTAACGCATAAATAATACAATAAAATGGCGCATCCAAAGAGAAAAATCTCCAAAACAAGAAGAGACAAACGCAGAACACACTATAAAGCAACGGTAGCACAAATTGCAACTTGCCCAATCACTGGCGAAGCGCATTTGTATCACAGAGCCTACTGGCATGAAGGAAAAATGTATTATAGAGGTCAAGTAGTAATCGACAAGCAAGTTGCTGCCGTATAATACATAATGACAAAAACGAAAATAACTCTCCTATGCGAGGGTTTTTTTTGTTGTTAGTAATATAAAATTTGTAAAATATTTTTATAAATTTCATTTAAAGAGAAAACAAAAAATATTTTAAAAAAACCTTTCAAAATCAACGTTTTTAAATTTTTTTATCCATAAAACAAATAAAATTTAAAAAATAAAACCGTTTTTCAGATTTTTTTTGTAATTTCAACCAATTTTCTGAACCAAAAACAGAAAAAAATCAATAACATGACAAAAATCACTGCAGCAATCACCGCTGTTGGAGGCTATGTCCCAGATTTTGTGCTCTCCAACAAAGTGCTCGAAACTATGGTTGACACCAACGACGAGTGGATTATTTCGAGAACCGGAATCAAAGAAAGACGCATCCTAAAAGAACAAGGTCTTGGAACCTCCTATTTAGGCATAAAAGCAGCACAAAATCTAATTTCTAAAGCAAATATAGACCCAAAAAGTATCGATTTGGTGATTTTGGCATCTGCAACACCAGATATGCCCGTGGCCGCAACAGCCGTATATATCGCCACCGAAATTGGTGCTACAAACGCATTTGCTTTCGATTTGCAAGCCGCTTGCTCTGGATTTTTGTTCGGAATGTCAACCGCATCAGCCTATATTGCATCTGGTAAATACAAAAAAGTTTTGCTCATTGGTGCCGACAAAATGTCGTCTATCATCGATTATACAGACAGAGCCACTTGCATTATTTTTGGCGATGGCGCTGGCGCAGTGCTCTTTGAACCAAATGTTGAAGGACTTGGTTTGCAAGACGAAATTTTGAAAAGCGATGGTATTGGTCGAGATTTTCTAAAAATTGATGCCGGCGGATCTATGCTACCACCATCTTTAGAAACCATCACCAACAAACAGCACACCGTATTTCAAGACGGCAAAACCGTTTTCAAATGGGCAGTTACCAATATGGCAGACGTGAGCGAAATGATTATGAAACGAAACAATTTAGACAATAACGATGTCGATTGGCTCGTAGCACACCAAGCAAATCGCCGCATCATAGACGCCACCTCAAACAGAATGAACGTGGACGAATCTAAAGTTTTGATCAATATCGAAAAATATGGCAACACCACATCCGGAACACTACCCTTATTATTATGGGATTTTGAAAAAAAATTCAAAAAAGGCGATAACCTTATTTTCGCAGCCTTTGGAGGCGGATTTACCTGGGGCGCTATATATTTGAAATGGGCATACAACCCCAAATAATGGAACTTTTAAGAAAAATAAACCAATAAAACCCAATATTATGGATTTAAAAGAAATTCAAAACCTCATAAAATTTGTTGCAAACTCTGGCGTAGCCGAAGTAAAATTAGAAATGGACGATGTAAAAATCACCATCAAAACCACACTCGACACCCATCAGCCCGAAGTTACCTATATGCAACCCGCACAAAATGTGGTACAAACACAACATCAACCACAAACCATCGTTGCACCAGCAGTTGTGGCAGTTGTGGCAGACGAAAACGCAAAATATGTAACCATAAAATCGCCAATTATAGGCACTTTTTATAGAAAACCATCACCAGACAAACCCATGTTTGTTGAAGTAGGCACCACAATCGCAAAAGGAGACGTGCTATGCGTAATCGAAGCCATGAAGCTTTTTAACGAAATTGAAGCCGAAATTTCAGGAAAAATAATCAAAATATTGGTAGATGATATGTCGCCAGTAGAGTTTGACCAACCCCTGTTTTTGGTAGATCCATCCTAAACAGTGGTAAAAAGACAATTTGTAAATAAACCTACCAATTGACGTCAAAAAAACCTCCCATTAATCATTAACCATTTTATTGATGTTTAAAAAAATATTAATCGCCAATCGTGGCGAAATTGCCCTTCGAATCATCAGAACCTGCCGCGAAATGGGCATCAAAACCGTAGCCGTATATTCTACAGCAGATGCCGAAAGTTTGCACGTTCGATTTGCAGACGAAGCCGTATGTATAGGACCGCCACCAAGCAACCTATCCTATTTGAAAATGTCAAATATCATAGCCGCCGCCGAAATTACAAACGCAGACGCCATTCATCCCGGATACGGATTTTTGTCTGAAAACGCCAAGTTTTCAAAAATTTGTCAAGAACACGGCATCAAATTTATTGGGGCATCACCAGAAATGATCGACAAAATGGGCGACAAAGCCTCGGCCAAAGCCACCATGAAAGCCGCCGGAGTGCCATGTGTACCAGGCTCCGAAGGCATATTAGAATCCTTTGAAGAAGCAGCCAAAATAGCCAAAAAATTTGGATATCCTGTCATGCTGAAAGCAACAGCAGGAGGCGGTGGAAAAGGAATGAGAGCCGTATTAAAACCAGAAGACCTACTAAAAGCCTGGGAAAGCGCTAGGCAAGAATCTGCAGCAGCATTTGGAAACGACGGAATGTATTTGGAAAAACTTATCGAAGAACCACGACATATCGAAATTCAAGTAGTAGGCGATGCCTACGGAAAAGCCTGCCACCTCTCAGAACGTGACTGCTCTGTACAACGCCGCCATCAAAAACTAACCGAAGAAACACCTTCGCCATTTATGACCGACGATTTGCGACAAAAAATGGGCGAAGCAGCCGTAAAAGCCGCCGAATTTATCAAATATGAAGGCGCCGGAACCGTAGAATTTTTGGTTGACAAACACCGAAATTTTTATTTCATGGAAATGAACACCCGAATTCAAGTAGAACACCCCATCACAGAGCAAGTGATTGACTATGACTTGATAAGAGAACAAATTATGGTAGCAGCAGGAATCCCAATATCGGGCAAAAATTATTTTCCAAACCTCCACGCCATCGAATGCCGCATCAACGCCGAAGACCCCTATAACGACTTCAGACCATCACCCGGAAAAATCACAACCCTGCACACCCCCGGCGGTCACGGAGTGCGCCTTGACACACACGTCTATTCGGGCTATTCGATACCGCCAAACTATGACTCGATGATCGCAAAACTCATCACAACAGCACAAACCCGCCAAGAAGCCATCAACAAAATGAAACGAGCCCTCGACGAGTTTGTTATCGAAGGCATCAAAACCACAATACCTTTTCACCGGCAATTGATGGACGACCCCCGATATGTAGCCGGCGACTATACCACCGCATTTATGGACGATTTTCAGATGAATGACCCCCAATAAACCACAAAACGAAACCCTAAAAAGTTTCGTTTTTTTTTGGCGCACACCACCCGACACCCACACTACCCGTCCCGCTGCACGCTATATCTTTTGGTTTTTTCTGAAAAAGAAAAAAACCAAAAGGATGCCGCTACATCGGGGCGATTTTAGACTTTTTGGGTTTTTGAGAGGTTATTTGTTGGAGGTTGATTGTTAACCGCTAATGCTTGCCCAAACAAAGTAGTTCGTTTTCACAGTCTGCTTCATAGTTTTGCTCCACATTCGCTGGAAAATGATTTAGATATACGATTAATACAACAGTTTCTAGGACATGCACGCATCAAAACAACAACTATCTTCACACACCTTTTCAGTAAAATAGTAGATAAAATACAAAGACCACTAGGCCAGCTAGTAAACAAGCTAAACAAAAAAGATGATTTTAAAAAAAATTAACAATTGCTTGTATCTAAAAAAATAATACTATTTTTGATAAATATTTGAAAATGCAATCAACATAAAAAAATGTTAAAAACGCAAGAACTTTCGTATATTTACTAGTTAGCAGTAATACCACCAAAAATCCGCAGAAAAAGAGAAATTTGAAAAATAAATCCCTAAAAAATTGTTTCTGAAATTAATTTGACTATTTTTGTCAAAACAAATTTTGTCTTATGGAAACATTTGGAGATATTATAAAAAACGAAAGAGAAAGCAAAGGACTTTTATTAAGACAAGTTGCATCAGCAATTGAAATTGACCAAGCCATTGTTAGTAAGTTTGAGCGTGGAGAAAGAAAACCAACAAAAGAACAAGTTGAAAAATTTGCTGAATTTTACGATTTAGACAAAAATAAATTAATCACAAGTTGGTTAAGCGATCAAATCGCTAATACAATTCTCTATGAAGAAAATATTGGAGAAGTTCTAAAAGTAGCCGAAGAAAAAGCATTATACCTAAAAACTATTCACAATGGAAAATAAAATAAAAGTAGTCGAATTGTTTGCAGGAGTTGGTGGTTTTAGACTTGGTTTAGAAGGATGGAATAACAAATCTGCATCATCAAATTATAAAGAAAACTTTGAAAGTCCATACGAAGTCGTTTGGAGTAATCAGTGGGAACCGTCAACCAAAGTGCAACACGCATCAATGGTTTATGAAACTCGTTGGGACAAAAAAAGTCATTGCAATCAAGACATTTCAACCGTAGAAGTTACTGAAATTCCTGATCACGATTTATTAGTTGGCGGTTTTCC
>JANNBA010000089.1:0-3125 GCA_031384845.1 Bacteroidota bacterium | reverse complement strand
TATAATATTGTTTCTTACATCAAGATTTGTGGTGCATTCTATTCCAACAGGTTTGTTGAAGGCAAGGTATATTAATTTTTCGTTTTGTTCTCGAATGAGCTTGCCGTCTATTCTGACAATATCTGTCATACTTACTTTTGTGCCCATTTCTGGTACTGTTCCGTTTAGTGTAACCCGACCTTCTTCTATAAGTTTGTCTGCCTCACGCCGAGAGCAATATCCGGTTTCGCCTATAAATTTGTTGAGTCTTTTTAGCGTTTCTTCCATAGTGCAAATATACATGAATTTCAAAAAAGAAAATCAAATGGGATTGGATTATATTGATAAAAAATAGGCTACGGTTTTGGTGTTTGTAGCTTGTTGATTTTTTTTGAGATTTGAATTAAAGGTTTTCTTGAAAATCCTATAAGTCTCCTTTCGCCCCGATGTAGCGGCATCCTTTTTGGATTTTCTTTTTCAGAAAATCCAAAAAGATATAGCGTGCAGCGGGACGGGTGGTGTGTCAAGGACGGGTGGTGTGCGCCAAAAAAAAAAAAACCGAGCTATTGCTAACTCGGTTTTCTAAAAAATTTAATTTTCTAAAAAATTTATTTTACTTCTTCAAACTCTACATCTTGCACATCGTCGCCTTGGGCATCTGCTTGTGGCGGTGCTTGCTGTGCTTGTCCGCCTTGATCGCCTTGTGCATACATGGCTTCGGTGGCGGTTTTCCAGGCGGCATTGATCTTGTCGAGTGCAATTTGAATGGCATCCAAATCTTGATTGCCGTGTGCCATTCTCAATTCGGTCAACGCATATTCTACAGCTACTTTGTTGTCGTCTGTAAGTTTTTCGCCCAATTCTTTGAGTTGTGTTTCGGTTTGAAAGATCATTCCGTCGGCTTCGTTTAGTTTTTCTACACGTTCGCGCGCAATTTTGTCTGCTCCGGCGTTGGCTTCGGCATCTTTTTTCATTCTTTCAATTTCTTCGGCTGTTAAACCAGAGGAGGCTTCGATTCGAATATCGTGAGATTTTCCGGTGCCTTTGTCTGTTGCCGATACTTTGATGATTCCGTTGGCATCAATATCAAAGGTTACTTCAATTTGTGGCACGCCGCGTGGTGCTGGCGGAATACCGTCGAGGTGAAATCTACCAATGGTTTTGTTATCGGCTGCCATGGCTCTTGCGCCTTGCAAAACATGGATTTCAACGGTTGGCTGTGAGTCTGCTGCGGTCGAGAACACTTGAGATTTTTTGGTCGGAATGGTGGTGTTGGCTTCTATCAAAACCGTCATTACGCCGCCCATTGTTTCGATTCCTAATGACAATGGTGTCACGTCCAATAGTAAAACATCTTTTACATCACCGCTCAAAACGCCTCCTTGAATAGCAGCACCAATGGCTACAACTTCGTCTGGATTAACGCCTTTTGAGGCTTTTTTGCCAAAGAATTTTTCTACTTCGTCTGCAATTCTTGGCATTCTGGTAGAACCGCCAACCAAGATAACTTCGTCGATATCCGAGGTTGATAATCCGGCATCTTTCAGGGCTTTGGCTACTGGCGCCATAGAGCGTTTTACTAATGCGTCTGATAATTGTTCAAATTTGGCTCTTGATAATTTTTTTACCAAGTGTTTTGGTCCAGAGGCTGTTGCCGTTACATAAGGCAAGTTGATTTCGGTTTCTGCCGAAGATGACAACTCGATTTTTGCTTTTTCGGCGGCTTCTTTTATTCTTTGCAACGACATTGGATCAAGACGCAAATCGATTCCTTCTTCTGCCTTAAACTCGTCTGCCAACCAGTCGATAATGGTTTGGTCAAAATCGTCTCCGCCCAAATGCGTATCACCGTTTGTTGACAAAACTTCAAAAACGCCATCGCCCAATTCAAGAATAGAAATATCAAATGTACCACCACCTAAATCATAAACGGCAATTTTTTGATCTTTTCCTTTTTTGTCTAATCCATACGCCAATGCGGCAGCGGTTGGCTCGTTGATGATTCTCATCACTTTTAGACCAGCAATTTCGCCCGCTTCTTTTGTAGCCTGACGCTGTGCGTCGTTAAAGTATGCTGGAACCGTGATAACGGCTTCTGTAACGGTTTGTCCCAAATAATCTTCGGCCGTTTTTTTCATTTTTTGCAATGTCATCGCAGACAATTCTTGTGCGGTGTACAAGCGACCATCAATATCAACACGTGGGGTGTTGTTGTCACCTTTTACCACGCTATATGGTACACGTTTGGCCTCTTCTGTAGTTTCAGAAAAAGAGTGTCCCATAAAACGTTTGATCGATGCAATGGTTTTGGTAGGGTTGGTTACGGCCTGTCTTTTTGCAGGATCGCCAACCTTAATTTCGCCACCTTCAACAAATGCAATGATAGATGGAGTTGTTCTTTTTCCTTCTGAATTTGGTATTACCACCGCTTCTTGACCTTCCATTACAGACACGCAAGAGTTTGTTGTACCCAAATCAATTCCGATTATTTTTCCCATTTTTATAGTATTTAATTGTTTATTTTTGATTTAAAAACTTGATTGTCGATAAACAATCATTGTGCCAATGGATTGATTGGTAAAAATTGTCAGTTTTTAATTTAATTTTCAAATTCAATATGACATTTTGGCATTTTTGGACTTCATTGCAATCAAAATCAAGCAAAAATGGCGCAACATTTTTCGGTTTTTAACCCTACTTTTACAAAAAAAAATGAAAGATATACAAACCCAAGACGATTTGCTTTTTTTGGTAACCCACTTTTATGACAAATTGTTGGCAGACAACCAAATTAATTTTGTGTTCACCGCAATTGTCAAACTCAAACTCGAAACCCATTTGCCCATTTTGGTCACTTTTTGGTCGCAGGTTTTGTTTGGAACAGGAGGATATACTAGAAACTTGACTCAAATTCATTTAGATATTGATCAAAAAATGCACCTAACCCCACAAATGTTTGGCATTTGGTTGTATCATTTTGAAGACAGTGTCAACACCCATTTTGAAGGCAAAAACGCCACCGAAATCAAGTTGCAAGCCAAAAATCTCGCCACTATTTTGATGATAAAAATCAAAAATCAACAAGAATCAAAACACCTTTAAATTTTATTTCTTTGGGCGTGCCCCTTACGGGTCGGTCTCCGGCT
>JANNBA010000027.1:0-3877 GCA_031384845.1 Bacteroidota bacterium | reverse complement strand
CAACTTTTTCATTTTCCATCATTCTTTTGAAAACCACATCGTAAATTGGATTTGCAATTACCATAACCTTATATTTAATGCAAAAATACAATTTTTTTTTCAAGTTTTGATTACACGCAATTTTTTTCAAAAATATCGCCTTTTCGGGCAAAATTATGACCAACTAGTTAATATCCGCAAATATCTGCTTGTTTTTTAGGATAAGTTTCCCTTTTTTGGTGTTTTGAAATCGTTTTTTCTAGCTCAAGATAGAGTGCGTGAGGGCAAAGGCGGAGCTCTTTTGGGGCTGGCGTTTTTCAGCCAGCCCCAAAAAGCGGGAGCCGGAGACCGACCCGCAAGGGGCACGCCCAAAAAAGCTATATTTTTTTGCGGAGTCTTGCTACGGGTATATCCAGGATTTCGCGGTATTTGGCGATGGTTCGGCGGGCGATTGGGTAGCCTTTTTCTTTGAGTATTTCGACCAATTGGTCGTCTGGCAATGGTTTGTGTTTGTCTTCGTTTTGGATGACGGTTTGTAGGATTTTTTTGATTTCGAGTGTTGATACGTCTTCGCCCTGGTCGTTTTTCATGGCTTCAGAGAAGTATTCTTTGATGAGTTTTGTGCCATAAGGGGTTTCTACATATTTGGAGTTTGCCACTCGTGATACGGTCGAGATGTCGAGCCCCACCATATCTGCTATGTCTTTGAGAATCATTGGTTTGAGCTTTGTTTCTTCGCCGTCCAAAAAGTATTCTTGTTGAAAGTGCATGATGGCATTCATGGTTACATAGAGGGTTTCTTGGCGTTGTTTGATGGCGTCGATAAACCATTTGGCGGAGTCTAATTTTTGTTTGATGAATTGTACGGCGTCTTTTTGTGCGTTTGATTTGTCGTGGGCGCTTTTGTAGGTTTGCATCATTTCTTGATAGTCTTTTGAGATGTGCAAGCTGGGTGCATTTCTGCCGTTTAGGGTGAGTTCGAGCTCGTCATCGATGATTTTGATGCTAAAATCTGGCACGATGTTTTCTGTAATTTTGTTGTTTCCGTTGAAGGAGCCTCCGGGTTTTGGGTTTAGTTTTTCGATTTCATAAACGGCGTTTTTGAGTTGCTCGTTGGTGATGTTGTAGCGTTGTATGAGTTTGTCGTAATGTTTTTTGGTAAAGGCGTCAAATTGTTCGTGAATGATGCTGATGGCGAGAGCTACTGATGGGGTTGGGGTTTTGTGTTTGAGTTGTAGCAAGAGGCATTCTTGCAGGTCTCGTGCCCCTACGCCTGATGGCTCGAGTTGGTGGATGATTTGTAGCATTTTTTCTACGGCTTTCTCATCGGTATATATGCCTTGTGTGAATGCCAAATCGTCAACAATGTCTAAAATTTCTCGGCGGATATAACCCATATCGTCGATGCTACCTACCAAAAATTCGGCTATTTCGCGTTCGTTGTCGTTGAGGATAAAGGTGTTGAGCTGGTTGATCAAATCTTGATGAAAGCTAACGGGTGATGCCAATGGTGATTCGCGATTATCGTCGTCGTCGCTATAGTTATTGGCTTGTGTTTTATAGTCTGGTACTTCGTCGTTGCTCAAATATTCGTCGATATTGATGTCGCCAGAATCGATATTGTCGTTGTCGTCATAGTCGTCATAATCGTCGTTGTCGAATTCATCTTTTTCATAAATTTCTTCTTCATTGCCGGTTTCCAAGGCTGGATTTTCGTTCAATTCTTCAACCAATCTTTGTTCAAATGCTTGTGTGGGCAGTTGAATTAGCTTCATCAACTGTATTTGTTGTGGAGATAATTTTTGGGAGAGCTTGAGGTTTAGAAATTGTTTGAGCATTGTTTTCTTTTGTAATTTTTTTAAAATTCAGCATTCATTGGGGTTCTTGGAAACGGAATTACATCACGAATATTGCTCATTCCGGTCACAAATAACACCAATCTTTCAAAACCTAATCCAAAACCAGAGTGCACTGCCGATCCAAATCGGCGGGTGTCAAGGTACCACCAAAGTTCTTCTTGGTCGATGCCAAGGGCTTTCATTTTTTCGAGTAGCACCTCATATCGTTCTTCTCTTTGTGATCCGCCAACAATTTCTCCGATTCCTGGAAATAGAATATCCATCGCGCGAACGGTTTTGCCGTCTTCGTTTAATCGCATATAAAAGGCTTTGATATTGGCTGGATAGTCAAACAAAATCACAGGGCATTTGAAGTGTTTTTCGACCAAATAGCGTTCATGTTCGCTTTGCAAATCTGCGCCCCACTGATCTATTATGTAATTGAATTTTTTGTTTTTGTTGGGCTTGCAATTTTTCAAAATATCAATAGCTTCGGTATAGGAAACACGCTTGAAGTTGTTTTCGAGCACAAATTGAAGTTTGTCCAACAGTGTCATTTCGCTGCGATCGGCTTGTGGTTTTGATTTTTCTTCGTCTGTTAATCTATTGTCCAAAAATTTCAAGTCGTCTTTGCATTTTTCTAATGTGTATTGAATTACGTATTTGATAAAATCTTCGGCAAGATCCATATTGTCGTTCAAATCATTAAATGCAACTTCGGGCTCTATCATCCAAAATTCGGCAAGATGGCGCGAGGTGTTTGAGTTTTCTGCTCTAAATGTGGGCCCAAAAGTATAGATCTGACCAAGTGCCATGGCAAAAGTTTCGCCTTCTAGCTGGCCTGAAACGGTTAGATTGGTTTCTTTTCCAAAAAAATCTTTTTTATAATCTACTTTGCCTTCTTCAGTTCGGGGTGTATTGTCAAAGGGGAGTGCGGTTACCTTAAACATTTCGCCGGCACCTTCGGCATCAGAGCCTGTAATTATTGGGGTGTTTACATAGACAAATCCTTTTTGTTGAAAATACTGATGCACCGCAAATGACAATACCGACCGTACTCGCATGATGGCACCAAAAGCATTGGTACGCACCCGCAAATGGGCGTTTTCTCGCAAAAATTCGAGGGAATGTTTTTTGGGTTGCATCGGAAATTTTTCTGCATCCGAATCGCCCAAAATTTCTAAATGGCGCACTTGAATTTCATATTTTTGCCCTGCGCCTTGGCTTTCTGTTAAAATTCCGCTTACGGCTATCGCAGCTCCTGTTGTGATGCGTTTGAGCAGTACGTCTGGGGTATTTTCAAAATCAACAACGCATTGAATGTTGTTGATAGTAGAGCCATCATTAAGTGCAATAAATTGATTGTTTCTAAAGGTGCGCACCCAGCCTTTGGCTACTACATCGTTGTTGCTACCGTTGCTCGAGAGCAAATCAATTATTTTGGTATGTTTCATTTTGGTATGTAAATTTAATTTTTATTTCGGATTTCAAAGTGCAAATATAATCGATTTTTTTGAATAGTATCTCACCTACATACACCATTTGTATCCATTTTGTTTGTAATATTGATAACAAATACCGTATTTTTGAAAAAAATTTAAGACTAGAAAAAGTAAAACAATTACTATGAAAAAAAATTACAATTTATTGATTACAAGATCCATTTTTATGGCTTTCTTGTTGCTATCTTGCTTCCAAATGAACGCTCAAGATACCATTGCAAAGCCAAAAGAGCAAAGTGAATTTAGAAAGAAACTCCAGTTTGGTGGCGGATTAGGTCTTAATTTTAGTGGTGGTACCAACGTCAGTTTTTCGCCAAACGTGATTTACAATGCCAACAAATATGTGTCTTTTGGTGCGGGATTGCAAACCAGCTATGTGGCCACCAAAAACTTCAAAAGCAGCTTTACGATTGGTGCTAATCTCACGGCATTGGCAAATCCGTTCAAATTTTTGCAAATGTCATTCGAGTTTGAACAACTGCGTTCCAACAGCGTTTTAGAAAACACGCCAGACAAAATCAAAGTCAACGCCTGGGATACCGCTATGTTTTTGGGCGG
>JANNBA010000190.1:0-1869 GCA_031384845.1 Bacteroidota bacterium | reverse complement strand
TTTTTTTGCCATTTTGCCATGTAAGCAGGTTTCCGTTTTGAAATTTAGAAGATAAATGATATTGCTCGAAGCTTTTATCAAATCTATCATCCCATTGCCATACCGTATTTCCGGTATCTTTATTAAGCATCGACAGATTTTGAATTTGATTCTTTGTAGTTGGAATTAATATATTATTTCCATATATAATCGAACTCAAAACAAAACCATTCGAAGAAGGGTTACCCTCATGCGATGATTTTTTCCAAAGAAAATCTCTGGATACAACCACGCCGTCCGCATCTATTGGATTTACAATAGTATCTTCTTTGCTGCACGAAAACAACAAACACAAGCAAAATAACGCTAACTTTATTGAATTTTTCATAGTTAAAATATTTAATATATTATTTTTGATAAACTAATTTCATCTGACTGCTAACAATACCATTAGCGGTAAACCGCCAACCTTCATAGGTATAAAATAATTTATTGTTTTGTAATTTTATTTGAAGCTCTTGATTGAAGACGCTTCCATTATCTAATATATATTGACCATTATATTCACTCCATTTATATCCTGATGTTCCGTTTGATATACAAATGTTAGTAATTGTATCTCTTTTATAGTATTCTTCTTTATAATACCCATCAGCATAAAACTCAATATTTTTCATAAGTGAACACTCATCTAAAACCTGAATCGAATCATTTCTGTAAAATTGTTTCAGATACCACTTCCCAATTAAGGGGTCTTGTTGAGGCGTTTCTTCCTTTGAACAAGCCGCTAAAAAAAGAATCGCTAAAAATGTTAGAATTGTTTTTTTCATTGTTTTGAAATTTATTGAATTAATAAATATTTTACGTTATTGTTTTTTATTGGAAAATAAATCCAATTTTCCCAATTCAAGTTTATATCCCCCACCAAATGCAACTATAATAACAACGCCACCAACTGCAATACCAACCGGCAATAATGCTGTTTTTATAATAGAAAAATGTCTTTTTTTTATTTTTTTAATATCATTTTTAGCAATTGTATTTTCTGTTTTTTTAGCATTATTTACTGTTATTGTGCTGTCTGTACTTGATAACAATCTAACTTTTTCATATTTATTAGCTTGTTTGATATTATATTTTTTGCCCATCACAAATTCGCTGTTTTTGTCAACTGTTTTGTAGCTGAAACAACTTTGCAGCAAAAAAGAAAGTAATACAATGTAAAGAATATATTTTTGCATAGTTTCTATGTTTTTGGTTATTAATATAGCTGTTTTTTATGGTTATGTAAAGCTTAAATCAGTATTTTTTTCGTGTATTTCGTTTGAAATATTTATCGTGAAATATTCTTTCATACCGTGAGAAGTGGTCTGTTTTGCCACAGTTTATTAGCAAAAGAAAGAAAATAAAAATTATTGTCTCCATATATTTCAAGTATTGCTTTTTTATCCAAACGCTAAAAACATCAAAAAAGTATAAAAAGCACTCATGCCATAGCAATAAAAAACGTTTTTTAGCATCAAATCTAACGGCTAATCTTTAGTAAAATTAACAAAAGATCTAATACAAATTTTATTTTTAGTCTTTTTTTCAATTTTTTAAAAAAAAAGCAAAACCCTCAACGGCAGTAGCGGTTTCAACAAGACGAAATGCAGTTGCCCCAATTGTTGCCAAATTTGATATAAAAAACACAATTAACAAAAGTTTCAGCAAAAAACAATTCCAAATGTATTACTTTTGTATTTAGAACTTTTCTAAATACAAAAGTAATACATTTGGAATTGTTTTTTGCTGAAACTTTTGTTAATTGTGTTTTTTATATCAAATTTGGCGACAATTGGGGCAACTGCATTTGGTCTTGTTAAAACCGCTATTGCCGTTGAGGGTTTT
>JANNBA010000213.1:0-11018 GCA_031384845.1 Bacteroidota bacterium | reverse complement strand
GATAATAACAACTGTTCCGGCATTAGTATTATGCCACTAAAAGTAACCAAATTGCCTAATATCGAAGTTCAAAGCAGTGGCAATGATTATGTATGTTTGAACAAACCCAACGATTATATCAGTATTGATGCGGCCGTTTTGTGTGGGTTTTCGTCTGATTATCAATTTTTTTGGTATTGGAACGGAACGCTACTTCAAAAAACAACCTACTCCATTCAAATAAACCAACCTGGTACTTATACTGTTGATGTGTATAATGGTGCAAAATGTTTTAAAACCAGAACAATAATTGTGAATTCGTCAGACATTGCTACTATCGAGAGTGTGGTTGTGAGCGATTTGAGCACCGAGAATTTGGACGAAAATTATACGGCTACCATCAATCTAAAAAACCCAATCGTAGCCTACGAATATAGTATTGACGCACCTTCTGGGCCATTTCGAGCAGATAATGTTTTTGAAAATTTGACTATTGGTACGCACACGGCATTTGTACAAAATTTGCAAGGTTGCAATATTGCGAGCAGAGAATTTGTAGTGGTTGGTTATCCAAAATTCTTTACGCCAAATGGTGATGGTATTCACGATATTTGGTCGGTTGCTGGAATTAATAATTTTTTTAATAGTAGTAGCATTATTTATATTTTTGAAAAAACAGGCAAATTAATTACCCAAATAACTTCGCAAAACAGCAAAGGTTGGAACGGAAATATTGAAGGAAAACCTTTACCTGCCGATGATTATTGGTTTGAGTTGCATTTTGGAGATGGCAAAATTTTTAGAGGGCATTTCAGCTTATTGCGATAATGCAAATAAAATGTCTGCGAGATTGACATTATTTTTAGCAAGAAAGTAGTCTATCAGCGGCTAGCGTGAGGGCGAAGGCGGAGCTCTCCCGTTTTTTAGGGAAGCGGGAGCCGCAGACCGACCCGAAGGGGCACGCCCAAAAGAAAAAAGCATTGATGAATTTTTTAATTTATTGTGTTGGAATGTTGATTTTGTTATATTTGCATAAAAAAAATGTCGCAAATTTATTTAGGTTATCATTTTGCAATTTTGCCAAAAGAGCTTGGCTCTGAAATTTTGATTGCAGAGTTGGGCGAGTTGCCGTTTGAGAGTTTTATAGAGACCGAAACGGGAATTTCGGCTTATATTCAAAAGAATTTATGGTTTGAAAATGTTTTGGAGGATGTTCAGATTTTAAATTCGCCAGAGTTTACGATTACTTTTACGGTGGAGGAAATTGCGCAAGTGAATTGGAATGAGGAGTGGGAGAAAAATTTTGAGCCAATTATGGTTGACGAAATTTGTCAGGTTAGGGCGCCCTTTCACCAAAAAAAAGCAGTTGAATTTGATATCATTATCGAGCCAAAAATGAGTTTTGGAACGGGGCATCACGAGACGACGCACATGATGATTCAGCAGTTGTTGGGGCTAGATGTGGGTGATTTGAAAACGCTTGATATGGGATGTGGCACGGCAATTTTGGCGATTTTAGCAGAAATGAAAGGTGCAAAACCTATTGATGCGATCGATATTGATAATTGGTGTTATTTGAACTCGATAGAAAATGCTGCAAGAAATAATTGTAGTCAGATCGCTTTTTTTGAGGGAGATGCTTCGCTTTTGGACGGCAAAGTTTATGATTTAATTATTGCCAATATTAACCGAAATATTTTGCTTGAAGATATGCAAACGTATGTGAGCTGCTTAAACAGAAACGGGAAAATTCTTTTGAGCGGATTCTACGAAACTGATTTTGAGGCTATTAATGATTCTTGTGTGTCAAATGGATTGGTGTTTGAGCGCAAATTGGAGCGCAATAATTGGATTTCTCTGTGTTATTATAAAAATTAAGTTTTGATATTATGCAAATAGATGAATTAACATTAGAAGCAGTTTTAACAAAAGAAATTACACCGATTTTGCGAGAAATCGAATTGTATAATGACGATTTTAATACTTTTGATCATGTGATTGACACTTTGGTTAAGGTTTGTAAGCATACGTCTGAACAGGCAGAGCAGTGTGCATTATTGGTGCATTATAAAGGTAAATGTTCTGTAAAATCGGGGTCGATGACCGAATTGAAACCCCAATGTTTGTTATTGTTAGACGCTGGATTGTCTGCAAAAATAGTATAGAAAATGGAAGAGTACGGTAAAATTTTGACCATTGCGATGCCCGTTTTTTTGGTTTTAATTATTATCGAAAAAATATATGCAAAGGCTATTGGCGAAAAAAGTGATCCGATGATGGATACGGTTTCTAGCATCAGCTCGGGGATGACTAATGCCGTAAAAGATGTTTTGGGGCTTAGTATTAGCTTTATATCGTATGGTTTTTTGGTGTCGAAATTAGCTTGTTTTCATTTTCAAATTTCTTGGTTTACTTATATTGTTGCTTTTTTTATTGTAGATTTCTATGGCTATTGGACACATCGATGGTCACACGAAATTAATTTTTTTTGGAACAAACATGCTATTCATCACAGTAGTGAGGAGTTTAATTTGGCTTGCGCCTTGCGACAAAGCATTTCGAGTTTTGTAAATTTGTTTATATTTTTGCTTATCCCAGCGGCCATTTTGGGTATTCCTGCTACCTTGATCAACACAATTATTCCGATTCATTTGTTTTTGCAATTTTGGTACCATACCAAGCATATCAAAAAAATGGGTTTTTTAGAGAAAATCATTGTTACACCATCGCATCATCGGGTGCACCACGCTATAAATTCAGAATATTTGGACAAAAATCACGGTCAGATTTTTATTTTTTGGGACAAGTTTTTTGGAACATTTCAAGCTGAAATTGCTTCTGTTCAAACCATTTATGGCATTACTCGACCTGCAAAAACCTGGAATCCAATCAAAATAAATTTTCAGCATTTGGGATTATTGATACACGATACTTGGCGTGTCGATAATTGGAAAGACAAGTTTCAGATTTGGTTCAAACCTACAGGATGGCGACCAAATGACTTCGAAAAAAAATATCCTGTTGAAAGGATTGAAAACATTTATGAGCATCATAAATTTGAAACTAATACATCAAATAAAATAACTTATTTATTTGTATTTCAGGCTATTGTTACTTTATTATTTATATCCTATTTGTTTCAAAACGTTGGGCAGTTTTCTTTAATTCAATTGTGTTTGTACGGGCTTTTTATATTTGTTAGCATATATAGCTATACAGATTTGATGGACAAAAATACATCGGCTATGGTGTTTGAAAGTATCAAATGTATTTTTGGATTTGGGCTTATTTTGTATTTTGAAAATTGGTTTGGCCTTTCAAAAATTTGGAGTTTTGTGATTCCAATTTATTTATTTACATCCTTGATTACAAGTTTTTATGTTTTAAAATTTTTTAACAAAAGCTAGAATAACAACCTAATTTTTTGGTTTATCAGCTTCTTGATTTGGAGGTTTGTTTTGAGAATTTGGAGTTGGTATAGGTTCAGACTTTGAAAGGGTTTTGGTTTTTAATATCTTATCAATCAGCTCCTTGAAACTATCAAAATCGACTTCGTAATTGATTCCAAATCCTTGTGTATATCCAATCCCTTCTCCTATATAGTTAATATCATTTTCTCGATTGAAAACCCTAAAATTTAAGGTTCCATCATCATTTACTCTGTATTGTAATTCAAAATTTCCAACAAACGCAGTCTCGCTCAATCCCCCAATAGGCACCCCAAGTTTTCCGTTCAAACTCAATCTTTCGTTGATTTGTGTTGACAATGTGAGTGCGATAGACCCATTTGTTTCTTTGCCGGGGGTTTTGTCTGCAGTAGCAATGTCTAGGGCAACTTTGAGTTTGTCACTTTGGTTTTGAAATAATCCATCAAATAAACTACCCGCTTTTTCTGACAACAAATTGTTATAAACAGTTGATTGATTGATGCCATCTTGACTCAAAAAACCTCCTGTTGCCAACAAGGTTAAGGCTTGTGTTTGTCTAATATCTTTGTCACTTAATTTGGTTTGAATTTCAGATTTGAGTACCGAACTTATTTTCGGAAAATTAATGTTAAAATCTGGCTCTGGGCTACTCAAATTTCCAGTAATTGTGATGGCAACTTCTACAGGAACTTTTTTGTTTACGGAAGGATTGTCTAACAAAACCGCTGGATTTGCGCCTGCCGGAACATTATATACTGCTTCTAGATCAAGCCTGGCACGCAAGGGATCACCTTCCCAAGAAATGGAGCTAAACTTTTTGACTTCAAATTTTTTGTCTATCAAACTTTTGTATTTAAAATTATAAAAACCTTCATAAACTTGAAAATCTCCATACATATTAAATTTTCCCAAAGTGTTGATTTCTAACAACAAAGTTCCATTTCCTTTGCCCTTCATTCCGTGTGCTGTTTCTCGATCTAAAATGACTTCGATCTCGGCTTCTGGCGTCAAATCGAGTTCAAATTTGAGCTCCAATCCATTATAATTATTTACTTGTCCTACAATTCCATTTTGAAGATTGAATTTTTCTTTTGGACTCAAAAAGTGCAAGAAGTTCTTGTTTCCAGTTGATTCAGAATTGTTTATAGGAATTTTAATTTCTGTTCCTTTTCGAGATTTTGCATCTACAGCTATCAACAAACTGTTTGTTGGCCCAATGATTGTGGCTTTTCCGTCTATAAATGCGGTGCCATAATAAGCCGCATTTTCGGAATCTTTTGTGTCTAACGCCAAAAATTTGTTACTTTGAATTACTAAATCCAAATCCCAATTGCTAAAATTTTTATGCTTGATTTTGCCATTCAATTTTCCAATGGTTTTGTATTTCAAATCGGTTAAAGTGCTGTTTTGAAATACAAATTGATTTTTGAAAATACTAATTTCCGCATTTTCATTAAAATCAAAATCAACATTGAGATATGGCACTTTTAGACCCGCTTTTTGCAAATATACTTTCCCCAAAAAATCCGGATTATCCAAAGATCCAGACATTTTGGTGTTGCCAGATATAAACCCCCTAATATTTGAAATAACATTGCCACCAATTGGGCTAAATGGCGACAAATTGAACGAATTAAATTTTAGATCAAGATCCAAAATGGTTTTTTTGTTAGCTACCAAAAAGTTGCCGTTTGCCAAAAATGATTTCAAATTTTCGTTTTCCAAAGACGAATTTATTGCAAATTGTTTGAAATCGTTATCTCCAATGATATCCAAATTTAGACTTCCTAATTTTATATTATTAACATGTAAGCTATCAATATTCAACGCAGAAGTAGGCTGATAAATGGCGTTTTTTTGTTTAAAATTAATCTTTCCGTTCAAGTTTCCTGCTATTTTTAGGCTGTCAACTGCTGGTAAAATTTTGCCCAAATTTACATTTCTAAAATCTAATTCTAAATCTTTAAAAGTAGAATCTTGAATTTTTCCTAGAAGGGAAATTTGTTGATTTTGGTGTGTCAAATTGATTTTTTCTATAGAAAAATTTTTAAGTTTTTTGTCAAAAACAATTCGGTTATTTCGATTATCATCTTCGTTCAAAAACCATAAATAATCTTTAAATTTAAGCTCGGATTTATGAATTCCAACTACACTATTGTTCTCTAAATCAATAGTATGATACAAATTTAGATTGTAATAATCGTCCGCTTTTTGACCTCCTTTAAACTCAGACCTTACAAATAAAGTGTCGTTTGCAGTTACATTAATCAAACTAAAATCTGAGATTTTATAATGCTTGGTTTTAATACTATCTACTTCAATATATGCGTTATAAAGTGGATTTTTATTGTCTATTTCTACTTTTATTTTGTCAAAATTATTCTCAAAAGCCTTGATATTTGGCGAAGTAAAATTAAGTTTAAACTCATCCTGATCTGCATTAATATTGCCTTTTACAACGGTGTTGGCACCAATTATAATACCAGGATAAAAAATTTCGATAATTTTATTGTAAATGCTAAAATTAAATTTTAAAAACTGACCTTTTTTTATAGTGTTCGGGTCATAATTCGCATACAAACTTCCAGCTGCATTTTCAACCATTTTTTGCAATTGGTCAAACTGAAATTGCCCTACAATTTTGCCCTCAATAATATCTGGAGAGTGAATATTGATGGTTCGAACCCTTTGTTCGTCAAAAAAAGATTCGAGCTCTAAATCGTCAAAAACAAATGTATCGTTTTGATTCTGATAAAATGTTTGCGAAATATTGATTTTTCCAATCATATTATCCAAAGAATTTCCAGAAATATTCATTTTTATATCCCCTTTGAATACCGAAATCGAATCTTTTACAAATTGCAATTTATTTAGATTAGCATAATCAATCTTGGTATGAAAATCGTATTTTTTTTCGTTTTTACTAAAATCCACCAAACCTTCAAAATCCATAAACAAATTCGGATCATTAATATTTACTTTTCCATTAAATATTGGAGATTTGAAATTTCCATTTACTACAATATTACTGTACAAATAATGGTTATACCACAACTTTGAGATGCGCCCACTTGCTTTTGAATTCAAACTTTTTGTAGAAAAACCTTTGCCATCAATGTCAAAATTCAGACTTACTTGATCAATATTTTTTTGATCTAAAAACGAACCTAATTTGAATTGTTCCATTACTACATTTCCAATATAGGTTGCATTTTCAATTTGATCAATATGATTCATTTTCAGTTTTGAAGATACATTTCCTAAAGCTGTTTTTAGAAAAAAGGCTGTTTCCAATGCCTTTTGAGACCATTTTACAGTTCCTTTAAAATCAAATTGCCCTAATTTTTTGATTGACATTGGTAATTTTTTTCCCAATACATTCGGCAATAATTCAACCAACTCTTGATGATTTGTGGTCAGTTGATCTAGGTTTGCGGTAAGCAAAAAATGTTGGTTCAAATCACCAAAACTATTTGTTAGATTTAGGTCGCCAGAAACAACTGTTTTTTGGTTTTTTAAGTATAATGATTCAAAATCCAAATCATTGAGTGTTCCTTTGATGTTTGATTTTATTTCAAAAACCAAATTTTTCTCGATATCACGGTTGAAATATCGAATGTCGTTTGTTCCTACTAACGAATTATTTAATTTTAAATCAAAAATAACTTTATCGTTAAATGTTGCAAAATCATTGTCTTTATAGCGCAATACTGCATTTCCGTCTAGTTTAGAAAATTTAGTTTGCAAACTAAAATGATCCAAAATAATATTTGTTTTGGTGTAAGCAAATTGTGTTTCCAAATTTTTCAAAAACAATCCTCGATGGTCTTTGAAAGATAATTTATTAATCTTTGCAAATACATCAGCATCAAAAATTTTAAAGTTATTAAGCGATATATTTATTCTCGAGAAGTCTAAATTTTTGGGATTATCTAAATTTTCATCCAAAATTACAAATCTACTGTTGCGCAAATAAACATTTTTTGCCTGCAACAAAAACGGTTTTTTAGACGGTTTTCCATCATCAAAAAGGGCGACAAACGTATTGATATTATTTTGTTTTTCGCCTTTGTATAATTTCAAATTAAAAAATAAACTATCAATACTTATGTCTCCAAAAAACAAATCGCCATCTGACAACTTTTTAATATTTAAAACATTGGTTTTGATACGATTAGCATAAATCAAGGTGTCTTTATGATGGTCTTTTATCATTATGTTTTTGAGTTTTATGCCTCCAAAAATCGTTAATGAAACTCTTGCAACTTTGATGTCAGCTTTATATTTTTTTTGCAACCAATCTGTGGCATAAACACCAATTTTTGTTTGCACAACAGGCAATGAAAAGGTGATACCAAGCAACAATACGAGCAGTATTATGCCTAATAAAAAACCAAAAACTATTTTTTTAAATTTTTTGATGCCTTTTTTGTTTTAAATTTGTCAAATATAATTCAAATTTTGTGCCCTTTTATGCAAAAACAAACAGTTTTTATCCTCGCCATAGAAAGTTCGTGCGATGATACGGCAGCAGCAGTGCTTCACAACGATAAAATTTTGTCGAATGTTGTTGCAAATCAGGATATTCATACCCAATATGGAGGCGTTGTACCCGAGTTGGCCTCACGGGCTCATCAACAAAATATTTTGCCAGTTGTAGCATTGGCACTTCAAAAAGCCAATATTTCAAAAAATCAATTGTCGGCTATCGCATTTACGCAAGGCCCGGGTTTGATGGGATCGTTGTTAGTTGGTAGCTCGTTTGCAAAATCAATGGCGATTGGTTTGGATATTCCGCTTATTGCCGTCAATCATCTTCAAGCGCATATTTTGGCACACTTTATCGACGAACCTGGTTTTGAAAAGCCCAATTTTCCATTTTTGGCGCTTACAATTTCTGGTGGTCACACCCAAATTGTGAAAGTGAATGATTTTTTTGATATGACTATTATCGGACAAACAACCGATGATGCTGTAGGTGAGGCCTTTGACAAGAGTGCCAAAATTTTGGGTCTTCCCTATCCCGGAGGACCACTTATAGACAAATATGCACAACTCGGAAACCCAAAAGCCTTTGCTTTTACTAAACCAAAAATTGCGGGTTTGGATTTTAGTTTTTCTGGTTTGAAAACACAAATTTTATATTTTATTCAAAAGAAAACCGCAGAAGATCAAGAGTTTGTAGCATCTAATTTGAATGATATATGCGCTTCTATTCAAAATATAATCATTGAAATTTTGATGGATAAAATCAAAAAGGCGGTTCAAGAAACAGGAATTACTCAAATAGCGATTGGGGGCGGTGTTTCTGCAAATTCAGGTATTAGATCAGCATTAAAGGCTACTGAAAAAGATTTTGGGTGGACTACATTTATTCCAAAATTTGAATACACAACTGATAATGCCGCAATGATTGGGATTGTTGCTTATCAAAAATTTATAACGCAAAACTTTGAAAATCAAAACGTTGTATCAAAAGCACGAATAGATTTTTAATTTTTGTAATCCTCAAATGCTGCAAGAATAATATCATTTCCAACTTCGATATTGTTTTTTGTGTTTCCGATTCCGTCTAATAAGACAAATTTTATTTTGCCAAATTCATTTTTTTTGTCGTGAATTAATAATGCTAAAATGGGATTTATATCTGTTTCTTGAATCAAAATTTTATCAAAAATACTGTTTATATTGGTTTTTATTTCTGTGTATGTAGCCTCATCAATAAGTTGAAAATGTAGGGAAATATAACTTTCCAAAATCATCCCGATTGCAATCGCTTCGCCGTGAAGCAGAGTTGTTTTGTCCTGATTTTCAAGAAAATAACTTTCAATAGCATGTCCGAGTGTGTGCCCAAAATTGAGTGCTTTTCTAATTCCGATTTCATTTGGATCCTGCATCACAATTTGGTTTTTGATGTCTATAGATTCAAAAATAAGTTGGTCTAAATCTGTTAGGTCTAATTTTTTTAAATCTAAAAATTGTTGCCAATATTTTTTGTCAAAAATCAATCCGTGTTTGAGCATTTCAGCCATTCCTGATCTCATTTCGTTTTGAGGTAGCGATTGCAAATATTTTGTGTCCACCAAAACCATTTTTGGAGTATTGATAACGCCTATTTGGTTTTTGAGATTTCCAAGATCCACACCATTTTTTCCTCCGATTGAAGCATCAACCATAGCCAAAAGCGTTGTAGGAACGGCAATACAATCAATTCCTCGTTTGAAGGTTGATGCTACAAACCCACCCAAATCTGTTACTACCCCACCCCCAAGATTGATAATCAAACTTTTTCGATCTGCGCCCAAATCTGTCAATATATTCCAAATTTCGACACAAGTAGTGATGTTTTTGTTTGCTTCACCATGTTCAAACTCTATGATTTCGATTTCAAGATTAGTTTCAAGATGTGACAAAAAATGCGGCAAACAAAATTCGTGAGAATTGGTATCTACGATAACGAATATTTTAGAATATGGCTGGTCAACAAGAAGTTTGTTGAGCGATTGATAACCATTTTCGTTAAAATAAATGGCGTAGTTATTGGCTTGTATGTTTTTCAATTTCAATTATTTACAACGTTTTTGTTTAAGTTCGAGTGCACCTACATAATTTTTTGAATTGGCTATTTCTATATATTTACAACCATTTATTTTGTCTTTCAAATTAAAATAGCATGCCGCTATTATCATTTCAGATTTACCATCATTTGTTTCTTTTGATCCTAAAGATTTTAAAAGATAAGGGATTGATTCTTGAAATTGTTTCATCAAATACAAATTTACGCCTATATTTTGTAGCATTACTTTGTTTTTTGGTTCTTTTTCTAAAATTTTAATATAAATTTGATTGGCTTCAGCATAGCTTCCTATTGCATTTAGTTGTGCGGTATCTGAAAGGTATTGTTTTTTTAGATCCAACCATTTTTGGGTTTCTATTTGAGCCGCTTTTTGGATTTCAGAATCCGCCGTGATTTTGGCAATTTCGGTGTTTTTATTATTGAAAAACACCAAAATTTCTTTATAATGTTTTTGCTTTGCAAGTAGGGTACTATCATTTGGATAGTATTTCAATCCTTCATTGATAAAAGAAATTAGCCTTTTCGGATTTAAAACGCCACATTTGTTTAAGGCATTTTGGGTATAAAAATAATTTTTTGCATTTTTTCTATATCCATTATAAATGTGATGAATTTTCAGGATCTCGGAGGTATCTTTTTTGTAAACAGCTGCATCAATAGCAGTTTGATAATAAACTTCGTTTCTGGGTCTCAAATAAAATGCTTTTTTTGCATAGAAATAGGCACTATCTTTTTTTCCAGTAGCGGCTAATATTTTGCTAGTATAAAAAAGCGGATTTCCCATTTCGGGAATTAATTTTTGAGCGTTTTTAAAATATTTTATTGCTTCGTCATATCGTTTTTCTTTTAATAAATAAACACCTATATACTCGTCAAAAGCTGATGCAGATAACCCAACTTGTTTGAAAAAGGGTTTGTTTACAATCAAATAATTGGCACTCAATTTGGTTTGTTTATTTTTTTTATCCACTTTAATTTCATTTTCAAACCGTGAGGCAGTTACATTAATTATTGAAATAAAAATGGCAAAAACA
>JANNBA010000197.1:0-11297 GCA_031384845.1 Bacteroidota bacterium | reverse complement strand
AGTTTTTGTTGTCTGTAAAACAGAAATCCTAACACCGCAACAAATAATGCCAAAATGCTTAATATCAATATTGTAGTGTTTTTTTGTTTGGCTTGAATATCTTTTTCAAGCAAAAGTTTTTCTTTTTTGGCGGTTTGATATACTACTTTAAACTCAGATGTTGCGGCTTCTTGTTTGTCGTTCATCAATTTTTTGTAAACGGTAATATAATTTTTTTGAGCCAAAACAGCCAATTCAAATTTTTGTTGACTTTCAAAAATATCTTTTTGCGTTTGATAGGCTTTTAGCAAATTAGAAGTATAATTTATTGATTTCAAAATGTTTATACTATTTGTAATTTGATTTTCGGCATTTCTAAAATCCTTTTTTTGTCTGTAAAATTCTGCCAAATTGTTGTAGGAATCTGCAATGTTCTTTTGACTCCCAATTTTCAAATCTTTTTCTAAACATTTTTCGAAATAATATTGAGCACTATCCAATTGGTTGGAATACAAAAAACAATTGGCTTTGTTGTCCAAAAATTGTACTTCGGCAGTAATTGCTTTTTGGGATTGTGTGATTTTCAAACATTCATTATCAATTTTCAATGCACTTTCAAAATCTCCACTCATCCCGAACAAATTCGCCATAGAATGTGCCGCTGCCAAATAGGCAAAATTTGATTTGTCTTTTTCTAAAACTTCCAAAGCAATCAAAAGATGTTTTTTGGCTTCGACCAAATCATTTTTTTGGGTATAAACTTGCGCTATATTATTATGAGTGAGCGCAATACCAGTTTTGTTTTTGTTTTTTTCAAATATTTTAAGGGCCTTGAACAAATATTGAAATGATTTTTGAAAATCACCACTATTTTTATAATAATTACCAATACCAGCATAAGCCCTTGCTGTAAGGCTGTCATCAGGCTTTTTTTGAAGCAAATGCAAAACTTTTTTGAAATGCTTTATGGCCAATTCTCCTTGTGATTTGTTGGCATAAAAAATTCCTAAACCAATTTGGCTCATCGCTTGGAAAGCTGCGGGCTCTGTTTTTGATTTTAATTCCAAATCCGAGAAAATAGTATTTATCGTATCAGGATTTGTTTTCAAAAAATCTTCAATTTTGTTATAATTTGAAATAATGTATTGCTGATTTTTTGAAATCGAGTTTAATTTGTTCTTTTTCTGAGTACAAAACAAGAATAACATCAAAAATAGTAGTATCGATAGGATTTGTTTCATCAAAATGAAAATTTTAATAAATTTAGTAAATATTATCCAACTAAATCATTTTTTTTAAGAAACTTTTTTTGGATACATTTCCTCAAACAAATTAAGATTCAAATCTAGGATATTTTGACTCAAAATCAAGTTTGATTCTCGCAGGCGAAGTTTGATATCTTCTGATAATTTTATTTTTTGGTTTTGATGCTCAAGATTGTGATTCAGCTCAAAAATAAGTTTCTCGAGCAAATCGATTTTGTTCTTAAACTCAAATTTACAACTACTATAATTGACCATGAGACCAAAAATAGCAACAAACAATATTCCTATGACAATAATTAAAAAATAGATCATAATTTTTGGTATTAAATATAAAATTAACTTTCGTTTAAAAACGCTAATCAAAACTAAAAAATCAAAAAGCCCCAACAGCAATCTATTGGGGTTTTAATAGCTTTTTGAATTTTAAAGTTTGTATGCCAAACCCAGATTCAAATAGCCCAATCCATAGCCAATTTCGCCAAATGCGGCAAGACTGTCAGAAAAATAATACCGACCGCCAACATGACCTCCAAAGACCATTGCGCTTGCAGCAACGGGTGTTTGTAATCCAGCAGGAGTGTTTGAAACAGTAAGACTAGCAGCATTGTAACCTATAAGGATTCCGACATAAGTATCCATTTTGTCTGATTGAAAGGAATGATAATTTCCGCGTGCGCCAAAAAGGGTGTAAGTATGTTTTAGGTCGCCAAAAAACGGAAGAGTTTCTGTTTTTGAAGCATATCCTGCATATACGCCTGCGCCCAATTTGTCTGAAATACCATACTCATAGAAAAGCCCAATGGGTAACCCAATATCACTGCCAAGCCCAACTCCGCCCTGAATTACTGAGGTGCCTTCTGCAAAAGTTTGTGCACTTACGTTGCCAACACCAAGTAGTAATGCTACTGCAAAAATAATTTTTTTCATCGTAATTTTTTTATTGTTAATTATTAATTTAGCTAAAACAAATATAAATATAGCCCAAAATTCTTACAATACGAAAAAATACGTATTTTTGATTTTTAATTTAAAAAAATAAAACTTTAAAAACAATTCACTTTGTGCCAAAAAAAGTAATATTGCAACAATATAAATAAATACCTTAATATAAATACGTTTTATCAATGAAAGTATATACAAAAACAGGTGATAATGGCACAACCGCACTTTTTGGTGGCGACCGAGTATCCAAAGACCACATCAGAATCGAAAGCTATGGCACCGTTGACGAGCTCAACTCACATATAGGATTGATCCGAGATCAAGAAATGATGTCCCATTATAAATCGATATTAGTCGAAATTCAAGATCGGCTTTTTACGGTTGGAGCTATTTTGGCAACACCGCCACAGAAGGAATTATTAAAAAATGGCGAATTGCGTCTTAAAAATTTAGGGATCATTGCGGCAGATGTCGAATTATTGGAAAACGAAATCGACACGATGGAAGATGCGCTGCCACAAATGACTCACTTTGTTTTGCCGGGTGGTCATACTACGGTATCTTATTGTCATATAGCACGTTGTATTTGTCGCCGTGCCGAAAGATTGGCTGTTAGCTTGCATCACATTGAGCCTATTGAGCCCATGGCCATTCAATATCTTAACAGACTTTCGGATTATTTGTTTGTATTGGCACGCAAATTATCGCTTGATTTGAAGGCAGTGGAGGTCAAATGGATTCCTAGAAAATAACCACATTTTATGAATTTTAAAATCTAATTATTTTGTTTTAAAAATAAATGAAAAAAAACTTGAATTTGTAAGTAAAAAAATTATTTTTGCATAAATATTAAAATTGAAAGCAGATGTATTGGACTTTAGAATTAGCATCCTATTTGAGTGATGCGCCATGGCCAGCCACCAAAGACGAATTGATAGACTATGCCATTCGAGCAGGCGCTCCGCTTGAAGTTGTAGAAAACCTTCAATCTATTGAAGATGAAGGTGAAATTTATGAAACGATGGAAGAAATTTGGCCAGATTATCCAACAGACGAAGATTATCTTTGGAATGAGGATGAATATTAAAAAAAATCAACGAAAAAGTCTCTAAAGAGGCTTTTTTTTTGCTTAAATTTGCACACTTTATAAACAGAAATTTTCATTATGAGTTTTATCAATAGCATTCTAAAAATATTTGTAGGCAACAAATCTGAAAAAGATGTCAAATCATTACAGCCCTACTTAAAAAAAATTAAAACATTAGAACCCGAGTTTTCATTGCTTTCAAATGATGAATTGCGAGCCAAAACTGCCGAGTTTAAAGCTAAAATTATGCAAGATCGAGCTTTGATAGATAGCAAAATTGCAGTTTTAAAAACCGAAGTCGAAGCTGTTATCGATATCGACAAGAAAGAAGATATTTATGCTGCTATTGACAATTTGGAAAAAGAAGCTTATATCATTTCTGAAAAAACCTTGTTAGAAATTTTGCCAGATGCTTTTGCAGTAGTCAAAGAAACGGCTAAAAGATTTAAAGAAAACTCAGTTATAACCGTAAAAGCCACCCCAAAAGACCGCGAACTCTCTGCAGAAAAATCCTATATTTCAATCGATGGAGAAACTTCAAATTGGAGCAACTCCTGGAATGCCGCCGGAAAACAAATCACCTGGGATATGATTCATTATGACGTTCAGCTTATTGGCGGAATGGTGCTTCACGAAGGTAAAGTTGCCGAGATGCAAACAGGAGAGGGCAAAACATTAGTCGCGACGTTGCCGCTATATCTTAACGCCCTTACCGGAAATGGCGTGCATCTTGTAACGGTAAATGACTATTTGGCCAAAAGAGATAGTACCTGGAAAGCACCTCTTTTTGAATTTCATGGCATGACCGTTGACTGTATAGACAACCACCAACCCAACTCTGACGCCCGAAGAAAAGCCTATGAAGCTGATATTACCTATGGTACAAACAATGAATTTGGTTTTGATTATTTGCGGGATAATATGGCGCATACACCAGCAGAATTGGTTCAACGAAAACACAATTTTGCCATTGTTGACGAGGTCGATTCTGTATTGATAGACGATGCCAGAACGCCACTTATTATCTCTGGGCCTGTACCGCAGGGCGATAGACACGAGTTTAACGAACTAAAACCAAAAGTAGAAAACCTTGTCAACTTGCAACGGCAATTGGCAAACGGATTTTTGGCTGAGGCCAAAAAATTAATCAAAGAAGGCAATACCAAAGAAGGCGGTTTTGTGCTTTTGAGAGCCTATAGAAGTTTGCCAAAAAACAAAGCATTGATCAAATTTTTGAGCGAAGAAGGAGTTAAACAACTGCTTCAAAAAACCGAAAATTTTTATATGCAAGACAACAATCGTGAAATGCCAAAAATTGACGAGGCACTTTATTTTGTAATCGAAGAAAAAAATAACCAAGTCGAGTTGACCAATAATGGTATCAAATTTTTGTCTTCGGAGTCAGCAGATACTAGTTTTTTTATGCTTCCAGACATCGGTACAGAAATTGCACGAATCGAAAAATTGCATTTAGACAAAGATGGTGAAGCCGAAGAGAAAGAAAAACTTTTTCAAGATTTTTCTATAAAAAGCGAACGTATCCATACGCTTACCCAGCTTTTGAAAGCCTATACCCTGTTTGAAAAAGATGTAGAATATGTGATCATGGACAACAAAATCTTGATCGTTGATGAACAAACTGGTCGTATCATGGATGGCCGTCGCTATTCTGATGGTTTGCACCAAGCAATTGAAGCTAAAGAAAACGTTACGATAGAAGCTGCCACCCAAACATTTGCAACGGTAACGTTGCAAAATTATTTTAGAATGTACAGCAAATTGGCTGGAATGACTGGTACCGCAGTAACAGAAGCAGGAGAGTTGTGGCAAATATATAAATTGGATGTTGTAGAAATACCAACCAATCGACCAATGTCGCGCCATGACAAAGAAGATTATATATACAAAACCACACGCGAAAAATTTAATGCCGTTATAGAAGACGTTACTGAATTATCAAAAGCCGGAAGACCCGTTTTGATTGGAACAACATCAGTCGAAATTTCTGAATTATTAAGCAGAATGCTCAAAATGCGGGGTGTAGCCCACAATGTTTTGAATGCAAAAATGCACAAACAAGAGGCTCAAATTGTAGAAGAAGCAGGCAAATCTGGAGTAGTAACCATTGCAACAAATATGGCGGGACGTGGAACAGACATCAAGCTTTCGGCAGAAGTAAAAGCCGCAGGAGGTCTTGCCATTGTAGGAACCGAACGCCACGATTCTCGTCGAGTAGATAGACAGTTGCGTGGACGTGCCGGAAGACAAGGGGATGTTGGAAGTTCACAATTTTATGTATCGCTCGAAGACAATTTGATGCGCCTTTTTGGGTCTGAAAGAGTAGCCAAAGTCATGGACAGAATGGGCCTCAAGGAAGGCGAAGTGATACAACACTCGATGATGACAAAATCTATCGAAAGAGCGCAAAAGAAAGTAGAAGAAAATAATTTTGGTGTCAGAAAAAGACTTCTCGAATATGACGATGTCATGAATGCACAACGCGAAGTGGTATATACCCGCCGCAGACACGCCCTTCATGGCGAACGATTAAAAGTTGATATTGCCAATATGCTATATGATAGTTGCGAGTTGATAGTTGCAAACAACAAACCTACTTCAAATTTTAAAAACTTTGAGTTTGAATTGGTTCGCTATTTTTCGATAACATCGCCAATAACCGAAGCCGAATTTTTGAAAATGACAGAAGTCGAAATTACGGCAACGATTTATAAAACAACCTCACAATTTTATGCTGATAAAACCGAACGGTCTGCACGTGAGGCTTTTCCGTTAATAAAAAATGTGATCGAAGACAATAATAATAAATTTGAGCGCATCATTATTCCATTCACTGACGGCCTTAAAACTTTGAATGTTGTTACAGATTTGAAAAAAGCTTATGATAGCAACGGAACGCAATTAATCGCTGATTTCGAAAAAAATATTACATTAGCTATCGTTGACGAAGCCTGGAAAAAACACCTTCGCAAAATGGACGAAATGAAACAATCTGTTCAACTCGCCGTTCACGAGCAAAAAGATCCGTTACTGATTTATAAATTTGAAGCATACAAACTTTTTAGCAATATGCTAAATGCAGTCAACAAAGAAGTGATTTCGTTTTTGTTCAAAGGCGATTTGCCTCGCAATATGGTGCCTAATATACAAGAAGCCAAAGAATTACCACGAAAAGAAAACTATAAAACAAGCAAAGACGAAATTCCAAATTCTGACACCTTATCTGCCGAAAATAGAGAAGCTGGGCAAACACAACAACGGCAGATTACAGAAACAATCGTTAGAGATACACCAAAAATAAACCGAAACGACACCGTAAGAATCCAACAAGTAGCTTCAGGAAAAACAGAAGAAATGAAATTCAAAAAAGCCGAATTATTGATCCAAACTGGCGAATGGATTTTGTTGAATTAAAAGTAATAAAAACAAATCAAAAATCGAAGTAAAATTGCTACTTTTGCAACGATTTTTTAATTAAAATAAAACAGAAAACCCCAAGATGGACATACACGAATACCAAGGAAAAGAAATATTAGCAAGCTATGGCGTAAAAGTACAACGCGGATATGTGGCAAATAATCCACAAGAAGCAGTAGCCGTAGCAAAACAATTGACCACAGAAACCGGCACTGGATGGCATGTCATCAAAGCCCAAGTGCATGCAGGAGGACGAGGCAAAGGTGGCGGTGTAAAACTGGCCAAAAACTTACAACAAGTTGAAGAATTAGCGGAGCAAATCATAGGTATGCAACTCATTACACCACAAACACCACCCGAAGGCAAAAAAGTACACAAGGTACTCGTTGCTGAGGATGTATATTATCCTGGAGAAACTGAAACTTCAGAGTTTTATATGTCTGTGGTTTTGAATCGAAGCAAAGCTCGAAATATGATTATGTATTCTACTGAAGGTGGAATGGATATAGAAGAAGTGGCAGAGCACACACCACACCTTATTTTCACCGAAGAAATAGACCCAAATGTTGGCCTACAAGCCTTTCAGGCCAGACAAATAGCTTTTAATCTAGGATTGTCAGGCAATGCATTCAAAGAAATGGTACAATTTGTTGGGGCATTATACAACGCATTTGTTGGGTCAGACGCTTCAATGTTTGAAATAAACCCCGTTTTAAAAACTTCTGATAATAAAATTATTGCCGTTGATGCCAAAGTAAATCTTGACGACAATGCCCTATACCGCCACCCACATCTTGCAGAAATGCGAGACGTTCGCGAAGAAAACGCTATCGAAGTAGAAGCAAAAGCAGCCGGATTAAACTATGTTGACCTAGACGGAACCGTAGGTTGTATGGTAAACGGTGCAGGACTAGCGATGGCGACCATGGATCTGATCAAATATGCCGGTTTTGAGCCAGCCAATTTTCTTGATGTAGGCGGAACTGCTGATGCAAAAAGAGTAGAATTGGCCTTCAGAATTATTTTGAAAGACCCAAATGTAAAAGCCATTCTCATCAATATTTTTGGTGGAATTGTTCGCTGTGACCGCGTTGCACAAGGCGTTGTTGATGCATACAAAAACATGGGCGACGCTATCAAAGTGCCAATAATTGTTAGACTGCAAGGAACAAATGCCGAGATTGCCAAAGAATTAATAGACAATTCTGGAATGCCAATTCTATCAGCAGTTCAGTTTCAAGAAGCCGCAGATCAAGTACAAGCAGCACTATCATAGTAACTTACAATTGATAAAATGTAATTTTTTTTGGATTAAAACCTCAATTCTAAAATAAAAATCTATTTTTGTAAAATATTCAAACAACTAAAAATGAAAAAAGTAATCCTTTATATAGGTATATTAGCCGCAATGATATCTTGCGAAACGGATGTGAAATTTAATAATCCAACTTTTGAAGGACAAAAAAACAACCTCAAATGGCGAGCAGATATCACGCAAGTTACTTTGGACGCATCAAATCTAACTATAAACGCTTATCACGGATTAGAAACGGTAACCTTAATTGTGCCTGCGCCAACAGGGCCTATTTCAAAAGCAAATCCAGTAACTTTCAAATTTGGGACTTTGGACATGATTAGCAATGATATAAAAGCTAGATATGTGTATAACGAAGACAATGTAGTAATTACATACACTACCGGACAAGACCTTGGCAATGGCGAATTTGTAATCACAGAATATGATGTTGCAAATCAAACCATCTCCGGAAGTTTTAGATTCAATGCCATTTATCAAGGTGACAATACTATAATCCCAAAAAATGTAAACTTTCAAGAAGGATTTATATATAGAATTCCAATTCGATAAACAAGGAAACCGCCACTAAAAAAGGCGGTTTTTTTTTGTGATAAATTAAAATTAAAAAAAATTGCAAAAAAAAATAGTAAATTAGAAAAAAATAAGACTACATTTGTTGCAATTAATAAATAGTACTATGAATATTTTTGTTGGAAGCCTTCCATTCAGTATTGAGGAAGCAGATTTAAGAGAGTCTTTTGAGGCTTACGGAGCAGTAGATTCAGTTAAAATTATCAGTGATAAATTTACCGGAAGAAGTAAAGGTTTTGGATTTGTCGAAATGTCAAATGACGACGAAGCCCAAAAAGCAATTGACGAATTGAACGGAGCAACCGTACAAGGTCGCGCCATTGTTGTAAACAAATCAGAGCCAAAACCAGAAGGCGAACGTCGCAGTTTTGGTGGAGGTGGAAACCGAGGAGGCAATAGCCGTCCAGGCGGAGGTTATGGAAACGACCGCAATAGCGGTGGTGGAGGTTATGGCGGTGGAAACAGCCGTGGCGGAGACAGAGGCGGATACTAACCCCCCTTTCTCTACACCCCGATTATTTTATCAAACATTCCAAAAATTGTAATTCAATTTTTGGAATGTTTTTTTTTGTTAAAATGTAATTAAATTTGAATTCAATCAAAATTATTTTTCATAGCCTTTATTTTTAAGTAAAAATGAAGCGGTTTGATAATAAGATATAGTTTGATCTACCAAATCTTTTCGGGTATTATTGTTTGGTAATTGTTGAAAATATATTTGAAAATCTAAATCTAATTTTGAATTCACAACTTGCTTTAAGTCAAATTGTTGTGCTCTTTGTTTTGGCGATATTATCGTCAATATATTGTCCTTAATAAGCCCCAAATTTTGATAAGTTGCAATAAAAGCCCGTGGTTTGTAATCGGCATCTAAGACATTTTGACCAAAAAATTTGGATTTATATTCAAAGTTCAAAAGTCCAAAAAGGGTTGGCATTACATCGATTTGCGACATCAACTTATTGCAACGAGATGCTGCAGTATTAGGGTCGAAAATCATTGCCGGAATACGATATTTGTCTAGCGGAAGCTCTGTTTTTCCGGCACTCGAAGCACAATGATCAGACAAAATCACAAAAACAGTATTTGAATACCAATCTTGCTTTTTTGCCATTTCAAAAAAGCGTCGCATTGCAAAATCTGTATATTTTACGCCACCTTCACGAGATTTTGCACCACCCGAAATGTCAATCTTTCCTTCGGGATATGTAAATGGTCTATGATTGCTAACGGTCATGATATGGTTGAAAAAAGGTTTCTTTGATCTGGATTCTTCATTCATAACCTTTATAGCTTTGTGATACATGTCTTCGTCGCAAACGCCCCAAACATTAGAAAATGTAATTTCATTTGTGTTGAAACTTGTTTTATCTACAATTTCATAGTCGTTTCCGCCAAAAAAGTCACGCATATTGTCAAAATAGGCGTCGCCTCCATACAAATACTTCACGGTGTAACCTTTTTGTGCAAATACACTTCCGGTTGAAAATTTGTGTTTATTGTCTTTTCTTTTCACGACACTTTCGCCCGGAGTAGGAGGAAGGCATAAGGTTACAGCTTCTAGCCCGCGAACGGTGCGGTTTCCTACGGCATAAAGATTGGTAAATTGCAAACTTTTTGTTGCCAAACTATCCAAAAAGGGTGTGATTTTTTGTTCGTTTCCATAACATTCTAGAAATTCTGCACTATAACTTTCTATGGTTATCAGAACCACATTTTTATGAATTTCTGGTCGCCTACTTTTGGTTTTTCTGGCGGTAGATTGACCTTCGATTGTTGTAATTTGATTTTTGAGTATTGCAAATGCTTCTTGTGTAGGTAAGGTTTTATAAAACGTAAAATAATCTAATTCGCTGTTGCTAAAAGCCAAATAAAATTTGTATAAACCATTAGATTGCAACTCATTAGCAAAAATATTATTTGATTTCTCTTCTTTAGCCAAAAACGGAATTGCAATAAGTGACATACAAAAGAATAGGGCTAAAATGGTTGTAATTTTAATTTTTTCTAGAAAAGTTGGTATTTCAATAAGCCATTTTTTGGTTTTTTGAACGATATAAAAAGAAATGGTACCGCTGATGATAAAAAGCCCTGCAAAAATGGGTATCACAGGATAAGATTGCATGATATTGCCAATCACTTCATTGGTATAAACCAAATAATCTACTGCAATAAAATTGTATTTCACACCAAACTCATTCCAAAATAGGTATTCGCTGATACCGTTTTGCAACATCACAAGCACAAAAAGGAATACTACAAAACTGTACAACCACAATCTTATTTTTGATCTATATTGAGGCAAAAAAAGCAAAAGCCCAAAAAACACGGTCTTTAGTGCCACAAATGTAATACCAATTTCTGGCAAAGAGCCGCCATATTCGTTTAGGATAGTATTGCAAAAACTCACATAACCCAATAAAATTAAAAATAACGAAAAAATAACATAACCAATTGGTTTTGAATATTTTGAATCAGAAATAAAGATCAAATACAACCATAAAAAGGACATAATAATACCACAAACAAAAAGATCTGATAGTAATCCGAAGCCAAAAATTTTCAGTATTTCTAAAACAGAAAAAGCAGTTTCTGTGATGGGATGAAAAATGAGTAGAATTCTTATTACAAAGCCTATCAAAATATATAATGCAGAAAGCTGATAAAACGGACTTATTTTTTTTACAAAATTCATTTTTTT
>JANNBA010000164.1:0-3205 GCA_031384845.1 Bacteroidota bacterium | reverse complement strand
CGTTTTTTTTCTTCTTGATCATTGCTTTTGGTAATTCTTCAAAGGCATTGTTAAGTTGTGTTGGTCGCACTTGCGAGCTTCCGGCTCCTTGGTAGCGTGGTGTTTTGGCAAATTCTCCAATCACGGCAACTTTTTTGAGTGTGGTTTTTAGGGGTAGTATTTGGTTGTCGTTTTTTAGCAAAACGATACATTCGCTGCTTACTTCTTGTGCAATTTGATTTTGTTTGTTGTTGTCAACCACTACGTTTTTAATGTGGTTTGCGCTGGCTTTTAGGGTGATGGCAACTACGTCTATAACAACTTCGTCTAATCTGCTTTCGCTCAAAGTGCCTGCTTTTACAGCATCTACAATTTTTTTGTCGTTTACTCCTCCGCTTGACGGCATTTCTAATCCCATACCTGCATTTACACCTTTTGCACGATCGTTTACAGCACCCCAATCCGAAACTACAAAACCTTCATATCCCCAACTTTTTTTGAGAATTGTGGTTAATAAATTTTCATTCTCAGAGGCATATATTCCATCTATTTTGTTGTAGGAGCACATCACCGTCCAAGGTTGGGCTTGCTTTACAGCCATTTCAAAAGCTGCTAAATAGATTTCATGAAAGGTGCGTTCATCGATAGTTGAATTGTTAGACATTCTTTCAAGTTCTTGGCTATTTGCGGCAAAATGTTTCATAGAAGTTCCTACGCCTTGGCTTTGGACTCCGTTGATGAATGCTGTTGCCATTGATCCTGCCAAAACGGGATCTTCAGAATAGTACTCAAAGTTTCGACCGCCGAGTGGCGAGCGTTTCATATTGACACCTGGTCCTAATAAGATTTGAACATCGTTTGCCTGACATTCTGTGGCAATGGTTGCGCCCATTTTTTGAGCCAAAGTGGTGTTCCATGAGGACGCTACTGCAGACGCTGTTGGGAAGCAGGTGGCCAAAACACTTTTTGTAAAGTCGAAACCAATAGTCTTGCGCAATCCGTGAGGCCCGTCTGTCATAAAAATTGAGGGCAGTCCTAATCTTTCGATTGGTTTTGTGGTCCATTCTGTTTGTCCAGAGCAGAGTGATGCTTTTTCTTCGAGTGTCATTTGTGCGACTAATGCTTTTGCTTTTTCTTTGTAATCTACTGATTGTGCGGTAGTAACAAACAAAAAACCAAAAATAAATAGTGATGTTGTAATTTTTTTCATGCCAATTCTTGGTTTTTAATGGTTAATTTTTCATTGTGTTAAAGTAACGCAATGTAATATTTTTTTGAATACAAAATACATATCCAAAAAAAAAGCATCAAAAAGTTAAAATCACTAATTGATGCTTTCAAATTAAAAAATAATAATACTGTTATTTTTTGTCTGGATTATTTAGTACAGAGTTCTTTTTTCCGTACATAAAATAGAAAACCAATCCGATGGCCAACCAAGCTGCTAATCGAAGCCAGTTTGTCCAGCCGAGTCCATATATCATTGCCAAACAGACTAATATTCCAGCTATTGGTACTACCGGCACCCACGGTGTTTTGAATTCACGTTTTAGATTTGGCTCGGTTTTTCTTAAAACAATTACAGAAAAGCAAACTAAAATAAAAGCAAAAAGAGTTCCAATACTGGTCATATCACCCACAATATCACCTGGAATAAATGCGGCAAATAGCCCCACTATTACCAAAATCACCAAATTTGCTTTGTATGGTGTTTTGTATTTTGAATGCAAATCGCCCAAAAATCGAGGCAATAAACCATCTTTTCCCATGGAATAAAAAACGCGAGATTGCCCCAAAAGCATCACTAATATTACAGAAGTAAAACCGAATAAAATGGCAACAGTTACAAACTGTGACAACCACTCAAAACCTGGCATCGATGCGGTTATTGCGTTAGAAACAGAGGCTTCTTTGCCGCTTGTTCTAAAAAATTCGACAGATTCTATCCCTGTCAAAACATGTGCAAAAAGGATGTATAAAACGGTACACACTGCCAAAGATCCTAAAATTCCAATTGGCATATCACGTTTTGGATTTTTGGTTTCTTGCGCTGCGGTACTTACGGCATCAAAGCCAATAAAAGCAAAAAACACGGTTCCTGCGGCACCAAGAATACCCATAATACCGCCAAAATTATGACCTACACCATGTTCGTCTGTAAAAACAGAGGGTTGTGGAATATATGGTGTGTGATTGATTGGATTGATAAAATTCCAACCAAATACTATAATTAAGATTACTATTGAAACTTTTACAATAACAATCAAACCGTTTACAAAAGCGGATTCTTTGGTGCCTTTTATCAAAAGTAAACTAATCATAGCCACTATAAAGAAAGCGGGGAGATTGATTAATCCCTGCTCTCCTGTGGAGGATTCTTGAAAAGGCGAATGTGAAAGTGCAAACGGAATTGGGCTAGTATGCAAGACATTCACCAATAAATTGTTGAGATATTCGCTCCAAGCGATACCTAAAGTTGCTGCGCCTACGGCATATTCAAGAATTAAATCCCATCCTATAATCCAAGCCAAAAGTTCGCCCATTGTGGCGTAGGTATAGGTATAGGCGCTACCAGATATTGGTATAGACGAGGAAAGTTCGGCATAGCAAAGGCCTGCCAAGGCACAACCTATTGCGGCTACAATAAATCCTAAAGTTACGGATGGCCCTGCGTTTTGTGCAGCTGCTGTTGCGGTTCTTACAAAGAGTCCCGCTCCAATGATGGCGCCAATTCCAAGAGCGACAAGTGACCAGGCTGTTAGCGTTCTTTTCATTCCTTTTTCGGAATCGGACGCTTCATTTAATAATTGTGAAAGTGGTTTTTTTTTCCAAATAGACATAGTTTTTCTATTTTAATAGTTAGTTTGGTTTTTCAAAAATAGCTATTATTTTTGGATAAAAACGAAAAAAAATGTTAAAACCAAAATCCAACACTAAACCAGGTATAATTTTTGCCAATTTCGGGCGACCAGCTGTGCTTGATTTCTATTGGTCCAAAAACGGTTTCGAGTCCATAACCCACCGCATATCCAGTATAATTGGGAATAGAAATTGACCGAGTTGTTTTGAACAAATTATCTTCGATTTTGGCTAAATTGCCTGCAAAATTAAAATGGTTATTTTTATAAAATTCAAAATCAAAGGTGGCAGTTGTTTTGACAAAACTATTGTTTGAAACGCTCAAAAAATCGTACCCAAAAAGTGGTTTTATATTATTGATTTCGTT
>JANNBA010000096.1:0-3515 GCA_031384845.1 Bacteroidota bacterium | reverse complement strand
ACGTTTCCTTCTTCTTTCAAGGTCATCGCAAGATGTAATCTGTTTCGCTCTCCGCCAGATAGCGCATTTACTTTTTTGTTTTGCTCGCCTCCACCAAAATTAAAACGTGACAAATAGGCGCGAGAGTTTACTTGTTTGCCTCCCATCATGATCATTTCTTGCCCGTCAGCAAAATTTTCCCAAATCGATTTTTCAGGATCAATATTAGAATGTGCTTGATCTACATAAGCAATTTTTACAGTTTCGCCTACCGAAAAATTTCCGCTATCGGTTTGCTCTTCGCCCATTATCATTTTGAAAATGGTTGATTTTCCAGCACCATTCGGCCCAATAATCCCAACAATTCCAGCTTGTGGCAGTGTGAAATTCAAATTATCATACAACAATTTTTCGCCAAATGCTTTGGCAACTCCTTTTGCTTCAATGACATTTGTGCCCAACCGTGGCCCATTTGGTATATAAATTTCTAGATTTTCGTCTAATTGTTTTTGGTCTTCGTTTAGCAGTTTGTCATAGTTTTGCAAACGCGCTTTTTGCTTGGTTTGTCTTCCTTTTGATCCTTGTCGCACCCAATCCAACTCGCGTTCGAGTGTTTTTCTACGTTTAGAGGCTACCTTTTCTTCAAGAGCCATTCGGCTTGATTTTTGATCCAACCATGACGAATAATTTCCTTTCCATGGTATGCCTTCGCCACGATCTAATTCTAAAATCCAACCTGCAACGTTGTCCAGAAAATAGCGGTCGTGGGTCACAGCAATCACAGTACCTTTATATTGTGCCAAATGTTGCTCAAGCCACAAAACGCTTTCTGCATCAAGGTGATTTGTAGGCTCATCTAGCAACAAAATATCGGGTTGTTGCAATAATAATCTGCAAAGCGCAACGCGTCTGCGCTCGCCACCAGAAAGGTTTTTGATAGGCATATCACCTTCGGGTGTGCGCAATGCATCCATGGCAATTTCTAATTTGGTGTCTATTTCCCAAGCATCAAGAGCATCAATTTTGTCTTGCAAATCGGCTTGTATGTCCATCAATTTTTGCATTTTGTCGGCATCTTCATAAACTTCGGGCAAACCATAACTATCATTTATTTGATTAAATTCGTCCAAGACAGCCATCGTTTCAGCAACGCCTTCGCGCACAATTTCAATCACTGTTTTTGAATCGTCCAAAAGTGGCTCTTGCTCTAAATATCCAACAGTGTAACCAGGTTGAAAAACAATATCTCCTTGATAATTTTTGTCGGCACCTGCAATAATTCTCAAAAGTGATGATTTTCCGGAGCCATTTAGACCCAAAATACCAATTTTTGCGCCATAAAAAAAGCTCAAATATATGTTTTTTAAAACCGGCTTATCGGCTCCTTGATAGGTTTTACTCAATTTTTGCATTGAGAATATTACTTTCTTATCGTCTGACATACTTTGTATTATAATTTAATTGTTAATAAAAATCAAGCCGTTTAAACCCTACCTTTTAAGGCACTAAAAACCCATGCAATTGCCAAAAAACCTATGCCAACGGTGGCAAAACCCCAGCCAGCACTTTCATTATATCGAAAAGCTCCAAGGCAAATCAGCAAAATACCCATCAAAATCATTAAAAAGGTTGCCCAACCTAATATTGTATTTTTATTCATTCCCATTTTTGTATGTATTATTATATATGATTTTATTTTTTGCATTAAACTTCGCAAATATCTAAAAAAATATTGGTTTTTTAGTTAAAAATCGAAACTAACATCTCTTTTAACAAATCTCCAGATGACAATGAATTGGCACCAACGCCTTTGCTTTTGATATCTATTTGTCGCAAAGTTCCAACTATTGCACTCACCTTTCGCATTGGATAATTGCGAAGTGCCACATCATAATCTTTCAAAAAAAACGGATTTACTTTCAAAACCGAGGCAACATTTTTGGGGTTTTTATCCTTCAAACCATGGTATTGTAGCAGCTGTACAAAAAATGAAAAAAGCAAACTTGTGGTCACAACCATTGGGTATTCCTTGGGGTTTTCGGCAAAGTTTTGAGCAATTTTAAAGGCTTTTAATTGATTGCGATCGCCAATTGCTTTTCGCAATTCAAAAATATTAAAATCTTTACTAAATCCTATGTTCACCTCAATATCCTTTGGCGAAATGCAACTTCCTGCGGGCAGTACGATTTTTAATTTATCTAATTCGTTGTTGATTTTGCTCAAATCTGTACCCAAAAATTCAACCAACATGGCGGCAGCCTTGGGTTCTATTGTAAAATCTTTTGTTCGTAAAACCTTAACAATCCATTCGGCTACTTTGTTCTCGTATAATTTTTTACTTTCAAAAACCAATCCGTTTTTTTCGATTAGTTTTGATACTTTCTTACGTTTGTCGAGTGTTTTATATTTATAGCAAAAAACCAAAATGGTAGATGGCATAGGATTTTCGGCATAGTTTTCGAGTTTATCAATATTTTTGAGCAAATGTTGGGCTTCTTTTACCACCACTACTTGACGCTCTGCCATCATTGGATATCGTTTTGCGGTCGAAACAATATCTTCAATCGAGACATCATGACCATAAAAAACGGTTTGGTTGAAACTTTTTTCGTCTTCGCTTAAAACAGAATCCTCAATAAAGTCTGATAATTTATCGATAAAATAGGGTTCTTCACCCATCAAAAAATAGATAGGCTTGATTTTTTTTGCCTTTATATCATCAACAATTTTTTGAATTTCGTCCATTTTGTTTTTTAAAATTAAATCAAAAAATTGTTTCAAATTTAATACTTTTGGCAAATGCAAAAATTAAATTTTCCAGATTTTCAATTTCGGTTCAAAAATAGCGAAAATAAAGTGTCAATTTTTGATATCATCCGAAAAAAATTCATATTTCTCACACCCGAAGAATGGGTGAGACAGCATGTGATTCATTTTTTGATTTTAGAAAAAAAATATCCAAAATCACATATAAATGTCGAAAAAGTATTGAAAATCAACGGATTGACAAAACGTTATGATGTTGTAGTTTTTGATAAAACAGGACAAATCTTAATTTTAGTAGAGTGTAAATCTACCCAAAATATGATTAATCAAGCCGTTTTTGATCAAATTTCCCGTTATAATTTAACCTTAAAAGCACCGTTTTTGATGTTAACCAACGGATTGATTCATTATTTTTGCCAAATGGATTTTGAAAAACAAGCCTATCATTTTTTGAATGATTTACCTATATATATACATCAATGAAAATCGCAGTTGTCATTTTAAATTGGAACGGAAAAGCCTTATTAGAACAATTTTTGCCTTCAATAATAAGAAATTCACCACAGGCCGACATTTATGTTGCAGATAATGCCTCGACAGATGAATCTGTTTTTTGGGTGAAATCTCACTTTTCAAACGTGAAAATCATTCAAAATAAAAAAAATTTTGGTTTTGCTGGCGGATACAATGAAGCACTCAAGGATATAGTTGCAGATGTTTTTGCTTTGGTAAATTCAGATATCGAAGCAACTCCAAATTGGTTGTTGCCG
>JANNBA010000084.1:0-5164 GCA_031384845.1 Bacteroidota bacterium | reverse complement strand
GATGTGATTGAAGATTATAGGGGGATCGAATTTTTTGTAAATTTAAGGTCTTTTGATTGTAGTGGTAGCGAAGTCGTTGCGCTAGATTTGAGTAAGAATATTGCTTTGGAGAGATTGATTTGTAATTATACGGCCTTAAATTTTTTGGATCTAAGCGGTAATATTGCTTTGCGAACCTTGGAATGTACGAACTCCTATTTGATTGATCTGGATTTGTCAGCAAATGTGAATTTGCTTAGTTTGGAATGCGATAATAATTTGTTGCCCGCTCTGGATTTGAGTAACAATAAGGCTTTGTACAATTTGAAATGTAGTTATAACGCTATTTTTGATTTGGATATTTCTCAAAATATGGCTTTAGTTAGTTTGATATGCAACAATAATAAATTGATAAGTTTGGATATTAATGCCAATACAAGTTTGACGACCTTGATTTGTGATAACAACCTACTTACTGAGTTGTTTTTAAAAAACGGTCAGCGTTTTACGAATTTGTTTTTTTCGGGCAATCCATCATTGAAATATATTTGTACGGATGTTTTGGATAGGACTTTTGTTCAAGAAAAGGCTACGATTTATGGTTATGCCAACTGTGAAATTAATGATTATTGTAGTTTTGAGCCCGGCGCAGATTCTTTTGAGCTTTATGCAAGCACACTTTTGGACAGCGACAATAATGGTTGTGACTATTTAGACGCTTCGTATCCGTTTTTAAAATATAATATTTCAGATGGTACCAATAGCCAGATTTTTATAGCGGATCAAACGGGTGACTTTGTTCAAGAATTTGAGGCTGGTAGTTATAACATTAGACCAATGTTGGAAAATCCAACTTATTTTGATGTTGCGCCTACGGTGGATATTGTTACATTTCCAGATGTTGTATCGCCAACAGTAGCCAATTTTTGTATTACCCCAAACGGAATTCATCATGATCTTGAAATTTATTTGATTCCAATGAATGACGCTATCCCTGGAGAAAATCTACACTACAAAATTGTATATAAAAACAAGGGGAACCAAACACAATCTGGAAATTTGGGAGTTGCTTTTGATCAAAGTGTTATGGATATCATAGATACAAATCCAGATACAACAGGTCAAACCAGTAAACATTTAATTTGGAATTTTGACCAGCTGAATCCACTCGAATCAAGAGAGATTGATCTTTATTTTGAGTTGTTTGATGCTTCAGATTCGCATTCGGTTGATAGTGGTTATGTTTTGGATTTTTCGGTTTTTATCAACGGTGAAGTTGATGAAAATCCATTGGATAATACCAACAAAACGACCCAAATTGTTAGCGATACGATTGTTCCAAATCAGATAATTTGTCTGCAGGGAGCGGCAATTTCTGAAAATGAAGTAGGTAACGAGCTGCAATATTTAATTCGATTTGAAAACAACACAAATTCAGATGCAAAAAACACTGTGGTAAGGGTTTTTATTGATCCAAACAGCTTTGATATCAATAGTTTGTTTCCTATCAGTGGGAGTGCTATTTTTGAAACGCGTTTCAGTCAGGGCAATATAGTGGAGTTTATTTTTGAAAACATCGATCTTCCAACTGATGATGAAAATAATAAAGGTTTTGTGGCTTTTAAAATCAAATCCTTAAATTCATTGGTTGTAGGAGACACGTTTAGCAATAGCGCTCGTATTTATTTTGACTTAAATGCACCAATCAATACAAATATAGCGCAGACCAATGTTGTTGGCGCATTGAAGACTAAAGATTTTGAGTTTTCAAGACATTTTTCATTATATCCAAATCCTGCAAATGAGGTTTTAAATCTTCGGTCACTGACTTCTGTTGGGGTTAGTTCGATTCAAATTTATAATATGGTAGGTCAAATGGTTCTAACAGTTCCAAAAGTTAATGATTCGAACTCGATTGATATTTCGAGCCTAAAAACTGGAAATTATATTTTGAAACTGATTTCAGACAAAGGGATTAGTCATTGTAAGTTTGTAAAAAATTAATATTTGCTGCTTTTATATATCTTTTAGGGTTTTTAAAAATGTTTTAAAAACCCTAAAAGTCTATAATCGCCCCGATGCAGCGGCATCCTTTTTGTTTTTTTCTTTTTCAGAAAAAAACAAAAAGATATAGCGTGCAGCGGGACGGGTGGTCTAATATATAGGTTCGTTTGCGCCTAATGAAGAAGAATAAACGCCATGACAACACACTTTTGTAGCAATGAAGTTTTTTGCAAAAATTATTTGTCCTTTCTGCTATTTTGTGTTATTGCTAATGCAAAACCTATTCCAAAAAGTAGCGTAATGAGACCTGCAAAGTATGGGATAAATTCAATCATTTTTTGAATTATTAATTAGTTTTAAATAAATGCCGAATGCTAAAATGGAAGGTACCCATAGTCCAATAAAAGTGCCGTCTTCTTTATCTCCTTGAAAATAAAGCAGTTCTGAAAATATTAGTGATAATAATGCTGCTACAAATAAAAATTTGTCTGCGGTTGTGAATTTTTTAAACATTTTTTTTTAAATTTATTTGTAAATATATTTCCTTTTTTTTAAAATACAAACCCAATGTTAAATTTCGTTTCTTTTTTTGTTGATTTTAAAATTTAAAACGGGTGCGTCAACAAACCTATTTTAAAAAAGTGTTGTTTGAGCATACTTTTTTCAATGTTTCAACTCATTTTTCGATAATTTTATTGAACCTAAAAAAGACAAAATTATGAAATTTGTTGATTTTTTTTTGCTTGTTTGAACAAAAAAATCACATTTCTTGTTCCATTTTTATTGATATGTTTGGCATCAATAAGGTTAGAAACCAATTTAATTGGAATGAAGTCCAACTTTAAGTATATTTTTTTAACTTTGCAATCATAAATTTATAAAAAAATAAACCATTCAATCATTCCATTCTATAATGACTTCAAAAGAAATACGCCAACAATTTCTCGATTTTTTTGCTTCAAAAGGACATACAATCGTAGCATCGGCGCCAATCGTACTAAAAGATGATCCAACATTGATGTTTAACAACTCTGGAATGGCGCAGTTTAAAGAATATTTTTTGGGAAATGCGGTGCCTAAAAGCCCACGAATTGCTGACACCCAAAAATGTTTGCGAGTGTCGGGAAAACACAATGATCTTGAGGAGGTTGGTATAGATACCTATCATCACACGATGTTTGAAATGTTGGGCAATTGGTCCTTTGGCGATTATTTTAAAAAAGAGGCCATTAATTGGGCGTGGGAACTGTTGACAGAGGTTTATAAAATCCCTAAAGATATTTTGTATGTATCTGTATTTGAAGGAAATGCGTCAGAAAATGTGCCTTTTGATCAAGAAGCATGGGATATTTGGGCAACTTTGATAGATGAAGATCGGATTATTTTGGGTAACAAAAAAGATAATTTTTGGGAAATGGGAGATCAAGGACCTTGCGGGCCGTGCTCTGAAATTCATGTGGATATTCGATCAGACGAAGAAAAAAAATTGGTTTCTGGCAAGAGTTTGGTCAATAATGATCATCCGCAAGTGGTTGAAATATGGAACAATGTTTTCATGGAATTTAATCGAAAAGCAGATGGCTCACTCGAAAAATTACCCGCACAACACGTTGATACCGGAATGGGTTTTGAACGACTTTGTATGGCGTTGCAAGGTGTAAAATCAAATTATGATACAGATGTTTTTACGCCAATTATTGCTCAGATCGAAAAAATTACACACGCCAAATATACGATCAAAGCCAATAATGAAGCCGAAGAAAAAATTAATATTGCCATTCGGGTTATTGCAGACCACGTTCGAGCGGTTGCTTTTGCTATCGCAGATGGACAATTGCCCTCAAACACGGGCGCAGGCTATGTAATTCGTAGAATTTTGAGACGTGCTATTCGATATGGATTCACTTTTTTGAACACCAAAGAGGCGTTTATATACCAATTGGTTGATACTTTGAGCCATCAAATGGGAGGTTCGTTTCCGGAGATTATTGCACAAAAGGGCTTGGTGATGAATGTGATTAAGGAAGAAGAAAATTCGTTTTTGAGAACATTAGATCAAGGACTTCAACTGCTCGAAAATATTATTAAAACTTCCCAAAAGAATGTTGTTTCTGGTCAAAAAGCTTTTGAATTGTATGACACTTTTGGATTTCCAATAGATTTAACGGCTTTGATCTTGCGAGAACGTGGTCTTGAATTGAACGAAACCGAGTTTGAGACGGCGATGAAGGAACAAAAAAATCGCTCTCGGGCTGCGTCTGAAATGAGCACCGACGATTGGACAATTTTGGTACCTGGAAACACTGAAATTTTTGTAGGTTATGACCATTTGGAGCATGATGTGCAAATAACAAGATTTCGTAAAATTGATTCCAAAAAAGACGGTGTATTGTTTCAAATTGTGCTTTCTGCAACCCCATTTTATCCTGAAGGCGGTGGTCAGGTTGGCGACAAAGGTTGGCTTTATTCGGCAAACGAATCCATCGAAATTTTGGACACTAAAAAAGAAAATAATTTGATTTTGCATTTTGCAAAAAAAATGCCCGAGAATATAGAGGCCACTTTTGTTGCCAAAATAGACACTAATTTGCGCAGCCTTTCGGCAAAAAACCACTCAGCAACCCACTTGATGCACTTGGCTCTGCGTCAAATTTTGGGTACGCATGTCGAACAAAAAGGCAGTTTGGTAAACCCAAATTATTTGCGATTTGATTTTTCTCATTTTGCAAAAGTTACAGACGAGCAACTTATTGCCATCGAAAATGCGGTGAATGCTCAAATTATGGACCAGTTGCCACTGATAGAGCGACGCAATATTCCGTTTGCGCAGGCGGTATCCGAGGGAGCCATGGCATTATTTGGAGAAAAATATGGTGATCATGTTAGGGCAATCAAATTTGGCGAAAGTATGGAGCTGTGTGGTGGAATCCATGTTGCAAATAGTGCAGAAATATGGCATTTCAAAATCGTAGCTGAAGGAGCAGTTGCAGCCGGAATTAGACGTATCGAAGCCATAACAGGCGAAGCTATAAAAGCACATTTTGCACTTCAGGAAAATACACTTGATGCGGTTAAAATTGCTTTGAAAAACCCGCAAGACGTGCTAAAAGCCTTGGGAGCCGTTCAGGATGAAAATGCTAAATTAAAATTGCAAATCGAAAGTTTCAGACATGAAAAAGTG
>JANNBA010000045.1:0-21278 GCA_031384845.1 Bacteroidota bacterium | reverse complement strand
CAAGCAATTATTAATTTTTTTTATAAATCATCTTTTTTGTTTAGCTTGTTTATTAGCTGGTCTAGTGGACTTTGTATTTTATCTACTATTTTACTGCTAAGGTGTGTGTAGATGGTTGTGGTTTGTTGAACTAGCCATTAGTGCGGTTGTGCTTCCTGTTAAACTGGCTTTGAGTTGTGCGGCACTCATAAATTTGGTTTGACCCGAAGCATAATACAACTCGTTGATGCCTTGCATGAAATGGACTGAATGTGAAAGGTTGTATTTGCCTCGATTGTAATCATATAAATTAGAAAACATGGCGACTTTGTTTTACAAAATACCCGAAGTGATTTGTGTAGTATTCAAGTTTGACATCATAAAAGGCCAATCTGGTGGGCTATCTAGCACTTGCACATCTTGTGCTTTTACTGATTGGTAAGTTGCAAAAAGCAAACTAATAGTAATTAGAATTTTTTTCATAATTTTGGTGTGTTAGAAATTAATAATTATTGAAAAGGTTATTGTTTTTAATTATTTGGAGCGACTGCAATCGCTCCATTTTTTTATGGGAAAGGATGGTTTTGAATTGTATTCCAATTTATGTCAAATCTTCCGTCAGTTATAGTAATAAATTCATTAGGGTTATCATATCGAACAAATTTTCCTGAAAATTTTCCTGAAAAAATTCTATTATTAAAATCATATCTGGATACATTAACAAAACCCTCATTTTCAACAGAACCATAATATGCATAATTACTAATTTTAGTATCCCAAATTTTAAAAAATACATGATTAAATGGAACACTATCAACTCCTCTTTGAAAATTACTTTGCTTTAACTCATATTGTCCTGAACCATTTAAAAATAAGTTTTGTAAATGTATCGTTATTTTAAACCCTATGGAACTAGCGCCGTCGACAACTTCTAAATCATCATAAATATGATTATTGTCAGGTGATCTAGAAAAAGTTATTGCTTTAGGCGTTGTGCCACCTACATTTACTCCTGTTGGGTCACGAGGTATGTAAACTTTTCCGTTAATAGTAACACCAAAAGTATTTGCGCCAGTTTGGGTTTCGGGCGGTAATTGTGCAATTGAGTCTTGATTAACGCTGTCTTTATTGCAACTTGTTATTGCAAGAAATACTAGTAGAATTATTGTTTTCATTTTGATACAGTTATTTGATTGTTAGTTTCCAATTAAATAATGTTTCTGTTTCACCCATTTTAATGAAATTGTTTTTTTCAAGCACTTTGAAAGATGCGTTATTGGTTTTGTCAGTCGAGGCAATTAGTGATTTTACTTTCACTTGTGTTTTTGTCCATTCAATAATTCCACCTACAATTTCTGTCATAAATCCTTTTCCTTGAAAATCGTCATAAGTTCCATAACCAATTTCTATTTCTCCGTTTGCGTTTGGTTCGCCAACAATACATAAGTCGCCTATCATTTTGTTTTCATCTTTTGAAATTGCTGTCCAAAGTGTTGAAAACAAATAGTTTTTGGTTTTGTCTGCAACGTTTGGTAAAATTGTTTGTTCAAACGCTTCTTTTAGTTCTGGCGAAATTGTCCTTGAAGTTTCATTTAAATTTAGTTCTTCTTCTAAAGAATTGTCACATTTGGTATATTTTACTAACTGGTCGTAAGTCAATGGTTTTAAAATAAGTCTTTCAGTTTCTACCATTTTAATTATTTCTTTTTTAATGTTTGCAGGGTGTCGTTTTACAATGACCGCTAACTTGCATATATGCGATACTTTATAGCGTATGTCAATCCCTTTATGGGTAGATTGGCGATACTCAGTAGCGTTATATTTAACAAATATACACTTTTTTTATAAATCATCAAAAGGACTTTTTATTTGTTGTAAATTTCGTTTCTTACTACTATTATGTCCTAAAAGTTCCTATATATCTCAAATCGGTTCCGTTTTCTAATAAATGTGTAGCAAAACTATGAAGCAGACTATGAAAACGAACTACTTTGTTTGGGCAACCATTAGCGGTTAACAATCAACCTCCAACAAATAAGGTCTTGCAAACCCAATAAGTCTAAAATCGCCCCGATGTAGCGGCATCCTTTTATTGGTTTTTGAAAAAAACCAATAAAAGATATAGCGTGCAGCGGGACGGGTGCTGTACTGTACGGGTGGTGTGCGCCAAAAAAAAGACTAAATTGTTGTTTTTGGTTTAGCTGATGTAGTTCCAAATATTTTTCTTTTTTGACATTTCGTTGAAATTTTTGCGCAAAATATCGTTTTCGGGTTTTTGAAGGTTTGGATCGGCTTTCAGAATTTGAACGGCGTGGTTTCGGGCTAGGATTAATAGGTCGCGGTCTTTGACAAGATCAGCAATTTGAAGCTGCAATACGCCACTTTGTTGTTTGCCCATCAAATCTCCCGGACCTCGTAGGCGCAAATCTACTTCTGCAATCTCAAAGCCGTCATTGGTTTTTACCATTGTGTCCATTCTGGTTTTGCTATCGCTAGATAGTTTGTGGCTTGTCATCAAAATACAATAGCTTTGATCTGCCCCCCTCCCTACTCTGCCCCGCAGTTGGTGGAGTTGTGAAAGTCCAAAACGCTCGGCACTTTCTATGATCATAACGCTTGCGTTTGGGATATTTACGCCTACTTCTATCACGGTGGTGGCTACCATAATATTGGTTTTGTGTGCAGAAAACCGTTTCATTTCGGCTTCTTTTTCTGCAGATTTCATTTTGCCATGTAGGATTGATACGGCATATTGTGGCAGCGGAAAATCGCGCGAAACGCTTTCGTAGCCGTCCATCAAATCCTTGAAATCCATTTTTTCTGATTCTTGGATCAAGGGATACACGATATAAATTTGTCGTCCAAGTGCCATTTGATCTTTTATAAATTTCCAAACCATGAGCCTATTTGAGTCAGATTTGTGCATGGTTTGGATTGGTTTTCTCCCTGGCGGCAACTCGTCTATGACTGAAATGTCTAAATCTCCGTACAAACTCATCGCTAATGTGCGTGGAATTGGTGTGGCGGTCATTACTAAAACGTGAGGAGGTATTGGGTTTTTTTTCCATAATTTGGATCGTTGCTCGACGCCAAATCGATGTTGCTCGTCGATGATGGCTAATCCCAAATTGCAAAATTTTACTTTGTCTTCGAGCAGGGCGTGTGTTCCAATAATAATGTTTAGAGTTCCGTTTTCGAGTTCTTCATGAATCACTCGGCGGTCTTTTATTTTGGTCGAGCCTGTCAGCAACTTAATATTAATGTTTAGTGGCATCGCTAATGCTGTCAAACCAATAAAATGCTGGTTTGCCAATATTTCTGTGGGTGCCATCAGGCAGGCTTGAAATCCGTTGTCGAGTGCCAAAAGCATACTCATAAAAGCCACAATTGTTTTGCCAGATCCCACATCGCCTTGAAGTAATCTGTTCATTTGGGCTGTATTTCCCATATCGTTTCTAATCTCTTTGACTACTCTTTTTTGTGCATTTGTTAGTTCAAATGGCAAATGATGTTGAAAAAAAGTATTGAATTTTTCGCCTACCGTCAAGAAAGGGTGTCCTTTTATCTTTTGTTTGCGCAGTAAGTTTTTTGTAATAAGTTGGAGCTGAATATAAAAAAGTTCTTCAAATTTGAGGCGCATTTGTGCTTTGGCTAAAAGCAATGCGTTTTTTGGGAAATGAATGTTGAAAAGTGCTTCTTTTTTTGAAATCAATCGCAATTCTTGTATCAGATATTGGGGCAAACTTTCTTCAAAAAAGGAGTAGGTTTCGTGAAAGAGTTGTTGCATCATTTTGTTGACCACTCTGTTTGAAACACCACGGTTAGTAAGGGTTTCTGTTGATGGATATACAGGTTGAAGTGCTGTTCTGAGACTTTCTTGATGCTCTGTAAGCACTTCAATTTCGGGATGTGAGATGCTAAAGCTACTGTTGTAGAGGGTACATTTTCCAAATGCTACTAGTGGAATATTGATTTTTAGATTTTCTTTGAGCCATTTTATGCCTTGAAACCAAACGAGTTCTATTTGCCCCGTTTCGTCTGCCAAAGTGGCTACTAATCGTTTTTGATTTCGACCAAACTCGATGGTTTTTAGTGAAATAATTTTGCCAATAATTTGAATATCCGCAGCATTATTTTGCAATTCATTGATTTTGTAATAGCGTGTCCTGTCGATATATCGATTTGGAAAAAGATGCAACAAATCTCCAAAAGTGGTTATCGAAAGTTCTTTTCGCATTAGTGTTGCTCGTACTGTGCCAACTCCTTTTAGGTATTCGATGCCGGTTTGAAGTGAGTTTTGTGTCATTTCTTTGGTCGGTATTTTCAAAAGCGAATATAGTAAATTTTTTACAAAAAAAATCCCGAGACTTGCTCGGGATTAAAAGAATTTTGTACTTATGTAGTGTCCTAATTATTTTTTCAATTTGGCTTTTATAGCGGCTGCTTTTTCTGTCATATCAAGTGCACTATAGACATTTTGAAGGGTTTTTGCAGCATCAATGTTGTCTGGAGCCAATTGTACGGCTTTTTCCAAATAAGGAATTGCACTTCTATAAATATCATCCATTTGTTTTTTGATGATGTCATATTTTTTATTATCTTCTGCAGAAGTGCCTAATTTGTTGCGCTTTTCGCGCAAATCTTTGTCGGTGTCCAAAATGGTAATGGCCAAATTTATGTTGGCATCCAAATAATTTGGGTCTAATTGCAGTGCTTTTTTATAATATCCAATTGCTCCTTGTGGGTCATTTTTTGAAGAAATAACTCCAAGATTATACACCAATACGGCATCGTTTGGATTTTTGTCCAAAATTTTTGTTACCATTTTTTTGTAGGTTTCAAAATCTTTGGTTTCTAAATATAAGTTGGCTTCTGTCATTGCTAGTGCTGCATCGTCTGGATTGGCTTTGCAGGCTTCAGCAATTGCGGCTTTCGCTTCTGTGGTTTTGCCTTGATTTACCAATATTAGGGCAATGTTCTTATACATTTCGCCCAATCTTGAAGGTGTTTTTTCGTCTCTGGGATTGGTGTATAATTTCATTTTTACTTTGGAATCACGATCAGATTTTGCTTGATCATTAGACCCAAAAAAGTCTTCTTGCTCATTGATAATACTTTTGGCATAATATGAAGTTGATTCGCCAGTATAATTTTTGCTTTTTAATACAGCATAGTACGACAGTGCATTTTCATATTCTTTAGCGTTTATAGCATAATTTGCAGCATAATACAATTTTTCTGTTTCGGTATTATCCAACTCATACATATTATACAATATGTTGGCTGCCGATTTATAATCTTTATCATTTGCTTTTGCTACAGCAGCATTTATCATTTTATTTTTGATTTCGGCAACTGCTTTTGTTGCTTCTTCTGTATATTTTGATTTTCCTGTTGCTTTTTCTAATGCGATAAGTTCTAGATATGCTTTTGAGGCTGCGATTTGATTTTGTAATTCGTCAATATTTTTGTTAGCCAAATCAAGACAAATTCTTCCTTTTACAAAACTATAAAGACTTTTTTCAGAGTCTGAAGCACTAGTAAGCAAAGGTTCTGCGGTTTGAAGCAAAGTTTTTGCTTCGGCTGCATTTCCATTTTTCAGGGCTTTTTCGGCTGCTTTAATTTCGTCTTTTTGTGCAAAAGTGCTTGCGGTCATCAATACTGCCGAAGCTAATAATACGTGTTTAAGGTTCATTTTTTAAAATACTTTTGTTAATTATTCTTCTTGATTTTCTGTTGTTTCTTCTGTTGTTTCAGGGTTTTCATCAGTGTTAAGCTCTTGATTTTCAATAATTTCGGCATCAGCATTGTCGTCTGTCGCTATTTCTTCAACTACATCGTCTTTCATCACTTTTGTAACTGCGGCGATAGAGTCGTTTCCTTTAATATTAATCAATTTTACACCTTGTGTGGCGCGGCCAACGACTCTCAAATCTTCGACAGCCATTCTGATGGTCAAACCAGATTTGTTGATAATCATCAAATCATCTTGATCTGTTACAGCATTTATCGACACCAAACTTCCGGTTTTTTCAGTGATTTTTAGGGTTTTAACGCCTTTTCCACCTCGGTTTGTGATGCGATATTCGTCTAGACTTGAACGTTTTCCGTAGCCATTTTCTGAAACTACCAAAATTTCACTGTTCATATCGTTTACAGAAACCATGCCAATAACTTCGTCCTGCTCATCTTGCAGTCTGATACCTCTAACACCAGAGGCTGTTCGCCCCATTGGTCGTGTTTTGCTTTCTTCAAATCTAACTAATTTTCCTGATTTTACAGCAACTACAATTTGGCATTCGCCGTTTGTAAGTTCCGCAGACAAAAGTTCATCCCCATCTTTGATGGTAATCCCTGCAACTCCATTGGCTCTAGGTTTTGAATATTTTACCAAAGAAGTTTTTTTGACCATTCCCTTTTTGGTTACCATTATAAGATTATGACTATTGATATAATCTTGATTTTTAAGGTCTTGTGTGCAAATAAACGCTTTTACTTTGTCGTCGCTTTCAATATTGACAATGTTTTGAATGGCACGTCCTTTGGCGGTTTTGCTTCCTTCAGGTATTTCATAAACACGCATCCAAAAGCATTTTCCTTTTTGTGTAAAAAACAACATATATTGGTGGTTTGTTGCCACAAAAAGGTGTTCTAAAAAGTCTTGATCTCTGGTACCTGCGCTTTTTTGACCAACTCCTCCTCTATTTTGAGTTTTGTATTCGGTAAGATTTGTTCGTTTGATATAGCCTGCGTGTGAAATGGTAATCACCACGTTTTCATCGGCAATTAGATCTTCTATACTTACATCGCCACCAGAATATTCAATTACAGAGCGGCGTTCGTCACCGTATTTGTCACGAATTTCGATTAATTCTTCTTTAATCAATGCGGTTCTCAAATCAACATCTGCCAACAAAGCTTTCAAATGCTCGATCAGTTTCATGATTTCTTCATATTCTGCACGCAATTTATCTTGCTCTAAACCAGTAAGTTGGCGCAAACGCATTTCTACGATGGCTCGTGCTTGAATATCTGATAATTTGAATCTTTCGATTAATTTTTCGCGGGCTTGCTCTGTGTTATTTGATGATCTGATTAGCGCAATCACTTCGTCTATATTGTCAGAAGCTATAATCAAACCTTCTAAAATATGGGCTCTTTCTTCGGCTTTTCTCAAATCAAATTGGGTTCTGCGCACCACAACATCGTGCCTGTGCTCTACAAAATAATGAATCATATCCTTGAGATTCAACATTTGTGGGCGGCCTTTTACCAAGGCAATATTATTTACAGAAAAAGAAGATTGAAGCTGTGTAAATTTGTAGAGCGTATTCAAAACCACATTTGGAGTAGCATCACGTTTTAGAATATATACAATACGCATTCCGTTTCTGTCTGATTCGTCTCGAATGTTTGAAATACCTTCAATTTTTTTGTCATTGACCAAATCTGCCGTACGTTTGATCATATCGGCTTTGTTCACTTGATATGGAATTTCGGTCACAATTATAGATTCGCGACCATCCACTTCTTCAAATCCAACTTTGGCACGCATTACAATTCTGCCACGTCCCGTTTTAAATGCTTCTCGAACACCTTCATAACCATATATTATTCCACCTGTTGGAAAATCTGGTGCTTTGATATAGTTCATCAACTCGTCTATTTCGATATCTGCATTGTCCAAAAAGGCTAATGTTCCGTTAACAACTTCTGTAAGGTTGTGTGGTGGCATATTTGTTGCCATACCAACGGCAATACCTGTGGCACCGTTTATTAATAAGGTAGGAACACGGGTTGGCATTACTTTTGGTTCATACAATGTATCATCAAAGTTGAGCTGAAAATCTACTGTTTCTTTTTCGATATCGGCCATGATTTCTTCCGAAATCTTTTTCATCCTGGCTTCGGTATATCGCATTGCTGCGGGGCTATCGCCATCAACCGAGCCAAAATTTCCTTGTCCATCAACCAACAAATAGCGCATACTCCACTCTTGTGCCATCCGCACCATTGCATCATATACAGAAGTATCTCCGTGTGGGTGGTACTTTCCTAATACTTCTCCTACAATTCTAGCAGATTTTTTGTGGGCTTTGTTTGAAAAAACACCCAAATCATACATACCATAAAGCACGCGTCTGTGTACTGGTTTTAGACCATCACGCACATCAGGCAGTGCTCTTGATACAATAACCGACATCGAATAATCGATATAGGCTGATTTCATTTCGTCTTCAATGTTAATTGGAATTAACTTTTCTCCGTCGGACATAATATATACTTAAAATTAAAATTATTTTGCTTAAAAAAATCTTGCTAATATAAACTTTTCCACAGAATTTTCACCTATATATACAAACTAATTTAATTGATTTATTAACAATCGTTTGTCGAAAAAAAAAAGCAATTTGATTTGATTAATTTTCTTAAAAAAATAAGAATAATGCTACAAAAACCGATAAAAGTGGTTGTAATTTATTTTAAATAAAACTAATTTTTTTATTTTAAAGAAAAACATTTATTTTATTTGATTTAATTTGATATTAATGCTTAATTTTGCAGTGTTATTGAATTAAAATCTTAAACAAAAATATTATGGCATTAGTAATTACAGATGCAAATTTTGAATCAGTGGTATTACAATCAAAACAACCTGTAATGGTTGATTTTTGGGCGGTTTGGTGTGGCCCTTGCAGAATGTTAGGACCAATTATTGAAGAAATAGCTGCCGACTTTGAAGGAAGAGCAATTGTTGGAAAGGTTGATGTTGATGCCAATCAAGAATTTGCTGCCAAATACGGCGTTAGAAACATACCAACAGTTTTGGTTTTTCAAAACGGTGAAGTTGTCGGAAGACAGGTTGGAGTGGCACAAAAAAGTGCTTATGCAGATAGTTTGACCGCTTTATTGTAAGTATATTTTCTAAAAATTTGAAAGGTTTGGCAGTTTGTCAGACCTTTTTTTTTGATATTTAATATACTTTAAATTTAAGTTTAAAATGCAATTAATGTGTTTTAACAAATTGAAAATTTACATGAAAAAAAAGTTTCGTTTGTAATTCACTTTTTTTTTGCTTTAGATTTGTAGTTTTAGATTGCTATATTTTTCAAAAACTTGCAAATTATAGAAATGATAATGATTATCAATTTAATGCACTTTCTATATAAATTTCGTATATTAACCCAAATTAATCAACGTAAAGAAAAGGAGTAAAATTAACATTGTCAAAATCATAAACATATTTATGACAAACATCACAGCCGATTTCAAACCAGAAATTAATCTTGTTTCTCCATAAAAACGATGATGTGAGGCAAAAAAATAATAAACCATCCAAACAAATCCCGCAATATTCAACACTTTTGAAAACAATGATGTATATTCATTTGTACTATACAAAACCAAGCTGTCCACCAAAAATAACAACCAAAAAAGCAACAACAAAAACGAAAAATAATGCAGCGTAAAAATACCGTGATCAAAATAATACCAACGCTTTTTGTGATGAAATAACCACAAAATAAAGGCAAAAATTGGCATGTATATAAACAAAACTTTTGGAATATTTTGCGAAAATGATTTTGTGAATTGCTTTTCAAAATCGGTAGAATTTGTATATTGAGTTGCCTTAACTATCTTTCTAAAGCACCAAAAAGTGAGTGGCGATAATTTATCTTTTGTATTACCAAATTTTTGAATAGAATCCATTTCGGCAACGTTTTTGAATGATTTTTTTCCAAAATGAAAATTGCCGTTTATCCCATTTTCATCCTCGGCACGCTTGGTGTATGCTGCCAAACTATCGGCTTCTGTTTTAGAAAAAACACCCTTTTTTTGTAATGTAAAAATTTTCCTTATCGAAGCAGATTTTTCTTCTTTGGCTTCTTCATAGGTAATTTTGAACATATCTTTTTCAGAAGTTGCTTCATCAGGATAAAAAGAAATAGTCAAAAAAGTAACAAAGCTAATAAAAAGATACAATCGAATTGGTGCCAAATATGACAACCTTTTGCCAGACAAATATTCTTTGGTAAGTGCGGCTGGCTTGAAGAGCAGGTTTTTGATGGTGCGCCAAAAGGCATTTTCATAATGGGTCAAATCTTCAAAAAAATGGTAAAATAAATGCTGAAATGTTTTGCGGGTATCGCTATTCTCTTGTCCACAATTGGTACAAAATCGTTTTTGAACTTCTTGTTGACAATTCAAACAAATTTTGTCATTTCTTAATTGATTTTTGCTCATTTTGCTTATTTTTGTTCAAATATCTGATATTATTTGAACAAAAAAAATTAATTTCTCAAATTATGGACACAAATATAAATCTTGTAGCAGCTTATATCGCATCACTGGACGAAAATCGAAAAATCGTAATGCAAAAACTACAAAAATTGGCACAACAACATTTGCCCAATGGCTTTGAAGAGTGTATCAGCTATGGTATGATTGGTTATGTAGTTCCTCACTCGCTATACCCAAACGGCTATCATTGCAATCCAAAATTGCCTTTGCCATTTATAGCTTTTGGCTCTCTTAAAAACAGTGTAAATATACATCACATGGGCATTTATGCCAACGAAAACCTCAAGAATTGGTTTGAATTAGAGTTTTCAAAACAAAGCAAAGCAAAATTAGACATCGGAAAAGGTTGTATAAGATTTAAAAACTTAGAAACGATTCCGTATGATTTAATTGGGGACCTGCTATCGAAAACAACTCCTGAAATGTGGATTGCAGAATACGAAACCGTATTTAAAAAAAAGAAGTAGTAATCAATCCTTTTTTGATTTCATTTAGTTTCAATTCGGTGTAAATAAGCTGATTAATAACTATTATCTGAATATTTGGTTGATCAAAGTGTTTTGTCCAACGATCATTTTCTAATAATTTTCTAATCAATCTAATTCTTTGAATTGTGTTTGAGGAAGTTCGTAAAACGGCTTTTTGATCAAAGTTTCGACAGTTTTTGTGAAAAAAATCAACCGTTTTTGTTTCAAAATTCACGGCTAAAAAATATAATTTCTCATCATCGTTATCTTCAAAAAAATCTTCCCATAATGCAAAACCCAGTTTGATTTTAGAATTTGAAACAGCCAATTGCTTCAACCTCCATTTTGAATTTGCTGCGCGTCCCCAATGATTTGACAATCTATAAACCCCCAATTCCTGATAATAATAGACACTTCCTGAATAACTTGAATAATTGGGATGTAGATTATCAATTTGCTCTAAATCAACTTCTTGAAAAATACAAAATGTTTTTTTTATCGATTTTTGGTTCATATTTTTACAGCTAATGAAAATCTATCTATATCATTTGTGATGCTATACTTGATTAATATTCATAAAAGCCAGTGCCCGATTTTCGACCTAATTTTCCAGCCCGAACCATATTTACCAATAATGGGCAGGGCGCATACTTTGGGTTTTTAAAACCATCATACATCACATTCAAAATGGCCAAACAAACATCGAGTCCTATAAAATCCGCCAGTTGCAACGGCCCCATAGGATGCCCCATACCTAATTTCATTACGGTATCAATTTCTGTAACTCCTGCTACTTTATGGTATAAAGTTTCAATTGCTTCGTTGATCATAGGCATCAAAATACGATTTGCAACAAATCCGGGATAATCATGAACTTCTACAGGTGTTTTTCCTAGATTTTCAGACAATAGCATAATTTTTTGTGTTACTTCGTCTGAAGTGTTGAAGCCTCTTATGATCTCAACCAATTTCATTATCGGTACAGGATTCATAAAGTGCATTCCTATAACTCTTTCTGGATGAATACATTGTGAGGCAATTTGGGTTATAGAAATAGACGAGGTATTGGTTGCCAAAATAGTTTGATGAGAGCATATATCACTAAGTTGCTTGAAAATTTGCAGCTTCAAATTGACATTTTCTGTTGCGGCTTCTACAACTAGATCTACTCCAATAACGCCGTCTTTGAGGTCAGTATAAGTAATAATGTTTTGGATTGTTTGGTGTTTATCGTTTGCGGTGATAGCTCCTTTTGAGCACATTCTATCTAGATTTTTGGCTATAGTAGCCATTCCTTCGTCAAGCGATTTTTCTGAAATATCAATAAGTTTTACACCAAAACCTGCCTGTGCAAAACAATGAGCTATACCATTTCCCATGGTTCCGGCACCAATTACAGCAATATTTTTCATTCGTTTTAGTATTTTATTAATTTGTATTTTCCATGCTATCAATGATTTGATATGCTAATTTTAATGCAGCGGTGCCGTCTTTTAGTGTTACTATTGGCTCGGTGTTGTGCAGGATAGCATCTGCAAAACTTTCTAATTCATCAAATATGGCATTGTTTGGGGCTACTTCTGGATTGGCAAAATAAATTTGCTTCCTATCTCCCTCTGCATTTTGCAAAATCATATCAAAGTCGCCGGGAATCTCTGGAGCATCTTTCATTTTGACAACCTCGCATTTCTTTTCCAAAAAATCTACTGAGATATAAGCATCTTTTTGAAAAAATCTTGATTTTCGCATATTTTTAAGCGATATTCTGCTTGCAGTCAAGTTGGCTACACAGCCATTTTCAAACTCAATTCTGGCGTTTGCTATATCTGGCGATTGGCTCAAAACGGATACACCACTGGCATAGACTGCCTTTACGGGCGATGAAACTACGCTTAAAATGGCATCTATATCATGAATCATCAAATCCAAAACTACAGGAACATCAGTACCTCGTGGGTTAAATTCTGCCAAACGATGTGTTTCAATAAACATTGGGTTTTCAATCAAACTTTTGGTGGCTATAAAAGCAGGATTAAAACGCTCTACATGCCCCACTTGCCCCTTGATTTGATATGCTATTGCCAATGCAACAATTTCTTCGGCCTCGGAAACGGTGTTGGCAATCGGTTTTTCTATAAAAACGTGTTTTCCAGATTTTATAGCTACTTTAGCACATTTATAGTGTGATAATGTGGGAGTTACAATATCAATGATGTCAACGGCGTGAATCAATTTGGCTATTGTATCAAATTGTTTATACCCAAATTCATTAGCGATTTTGGCTCCATTTTCTTGATTTTCGTCATAAAAACCAACCAAATCAAACTTTTCAGACTGTTGCAAAAGTCTTAAATGTATTTTTCCGAGATGACCCGCACCGAGAACGCCTATTTTTAGCATATTCATAAAATTTCAACAAAAATAGTGATAATATTTTAGTTTATATCTATTTATTGTATTCAGAAATTTGTCCAAAAATGAATTATCTTTTAATCCCTTTTGTGTTCACCCATGCCACATATTTATTTCGATTGGCTGCGTGTTGGTTCAAATTTTCGGCAAACTCATGGTACCCAAACCTGATTACACTAGCGCAAAAATACAAATAATGGTGCTTTTCATAATTCAAAACTGCGTCTATCGCTGTGATATCAGGCATCGCAATTGGCCCCGGTGGCAAACCAATATTAGTATAGGTATTGTAGGGCGAATCTAGTTTGAGGTCGTCATACAAAACCCGTTTGATTACTTGATCAAAATCATGCTCTTTTTTCTTTTTGGCAAAAATAATTGTAGGATCCGCTCCTAGTGCCATTCCAGTATTCAATCTGTTGATATAAACACCTGCAACTCGTGGACGTTCGCTGTTTTTGTTGGTTTCTTTGTGCACAATCGAAGCCAAAATAATTACTTCAATTGGAGTAAGACCCAATAAATCTGCTTTTTTTAACCGCTCCTTATTCCAAAAAGATTCATATTCAGCTAACATTTTATCCCGAAATTTATCCGCAGACGTATTCCAAAAAATTTCATAAGAATTGGGCAAAAACATACACAAAATCGTTTCCTGACTAAAATGATGTTGCTTGAGAAAAATAGTGTCTCTAAAACTCTTTAGCAATGACAAGCTATCTGCTTCTATCTGTGCCCCTATCCTACCCGCAAAATCTTCCAGCCGTTCTTGGTTATTGAAAGCCAAATCTACGGCTATATTTTGTCGCAATGCATTCACCAATTCATTGCTATTCATATCTTTTTTGAAAATAAATCGACCCGATTTTACATGTTCAGGATACGATTTTTTGGATGCTACCCATTCAAATTTCGACAAATCTTTGATGTAGGGCTTAACGAGCGTCAAAATTTGAGTATAATTTGCATCGGTTGGCACAAAAATCTCAATTTCTTTTTCAGAAAAACGAGTGTTTTTACTAAAAATTTGTTTGTACAAAAGTATCCCAAAAACCAACACAACAATAGCAATAATTGCAGCAGCAATAACGAGTAATTTTTTTAATTTCATAAATATTTTTTTTATTTAATATGATTTTCAGATAATAGTTGCAGCATAATTTCGTCCTTATAAACGCCGTTTACCAAATTCCAACGTTTTTTTAATCCTATTTTTTCAAAATTAAAATTCGTAAAAAGCTGAACACTCGCCGAGTTTTCAGAATCGATATTGGCAAAAAGCTGGTTTAAATTTAGATGATAAAAAGCATATTGCAATAATAATTGCAACGCTTCTGTACCAAATCCTTGGTTTCGATTCGCCTCTTTTTGAATCAAAATACCTATTCCGGCACGATTATTTTTTGGGTCAAAATCAAACAAATCTATCAATCCCACAGCAGTTTTGGTATTCAATACACAAATTGCCAAACGCAATTGTTTGGCTTCATAAATATCTTGATGCGCATTTTCAAGATATTGTCGTACCAAAAACCTACTATATGGCGTTTGTGTTTGGCTCACTTCCCAAACAGACTCGTCGTTTTCGATGGCGTAAATAAACTCCAAATCCTGTGGCTCTAGTGCACGCAGATAGCAATTTTTTCCTTTTAGGGTAATCATTTTAGAGATTTTTGATGGCGCAAATAAACGATTTTTTAATCAAAAAAAATACCTGAATACACAAAAACGGCATCGCCTTTTAAAAAGATATTACAAAATCCACCGGTATTTTTATCAAAATTTATTTCAAGTTTTCCGCCCAAAACATTAATAAACACTTTATCATGTTTCGTTTTTGACAAAAAATTCATCGCCACTGCTACAGCCGTTGCGCCAGTTCCACAAGACAAAGTTTCGTCTTCTACGCCACGCTCGTATGTGCGAATCGAAAAAGTATATTCGGTTTCTTGCTGTACAAAATTTACATTTACACCCTCGTTTTCATAAAATTTAGAATATCTTATCGCTGCCCCTTTCTTTTTTACGTCCATCAATTCAAGCCTATCCACAAGCACAATATGATGAGGAGAACCACTATTTACAAAAATGCCAGAATCTGTAATACTCACATTATCAATATCTTTCATCTGAAGAGATACGCAATTTGCGCTATCAATCTCGGCATGATGCAAACCATCAATAGCCACAAAACGGGCAGCAGTACCTATAATTTTAAGTTTTTTGGCAAAAGCAACCAAACAGCGCCCACCATTGCCGCACATAGAGCTTTGGTTGCCATCCGCATTAAAATAAACCATTCTAAAATCGACATCCACATCATTTTCCAGCAATATCAATCCATCGGCACCAATTCCAAATTTGCGGTTGCACATTTTTTGGATCAATGTGATATTGTTTTTTTCAAAAACCCCACTTCGATTGTCGATCATCACAAAATCATTACCTGTGCCTTGGTATTTAAAAAATTCAATTTCCATTTCTCCTATATTTAAAACGCAAAAATACGCCTAAAAATTAAGTTTCTATTTGCCCCCAACATTTTTTTTGCTTTTTTGGCGCACACCTCCCCTATCACACACCACCTGTCCCGCTGCACGCTATATCTTTTTGGATTTTCCGAAAAAGAAAATCCAAAAAGGATGCCGCTGCATCGGGGCGAATTGAGACTTTCTAACTTTCCAAAACCAAAATGCTGACAAAATTAACGGTTCCGTTCAACCGGAGTTTATCTCATGGACTATATTTTTTGTCGGTATTCGATGATTGCAAATCCTTGTTGGGTTTTGAAGTTTGGGGAAACTGTGTCTTTTGTGCGTAGTGCTTTTTTTAATTACTTCACTACAAATATTATGTCTGTCAAAGCAGTAAATGTTTTTGTTTTTCCCTTAAATTCAAATTCTATTTTTAGATCTTCAATTTTTTTCGTTTTGAAGTTGTCTAAATATGACAAAATTGTTGGTTTTAAAAGATCAATATTTCGTTTCAATCTCCACGAGTTTGTAAAGTCTTCTGTGTCAACTAGAACAAGAAACAATCGATTTTCAGAACCAAAACGCATTTCACCTTGATTTTCATAAAGCCAAGTTGCTAATATTTTAGGTTCATTTTGTACCTCTTGTAAAATTTTTAATTTTTCATCTTTTAAGGTTTTGAGAACTTCCAAACAAAAAGCATCATTTTTATCTTTCATTTTCTCAACTATTTCATAGAAAATATCTGAAGGCTTTGCTTTTCTATCAAAAACAATATTTGCTTCTGTTGCTTTCTTTTTTAGATAAGTTATTTCAACTGGTAGTCCTTTTTCCTTGCGTTTGGTTTTTATATATTCTGCTGGCAAATACGTAACTTTCAAATCAAATGGAACATCATTAATGAAGAAATCGACACTTTTAATTTGTCCAACAGTTGGCAAAACTTCTGAATGAGATTTAAAAATATGTTCAATTAAAATACTACTCCAATGGTTATACCAACTATTTAAAACATAACCTTGAACAGCTAAACTTATTTCAGTTTCAAATTTAGAAAGTAAATTTTCATATGAAGGATTTTGAACTTTTACATATCTGCTTACCAAATATTTGTCTAATGAATTTTGATAATCTCCGCCCCAATCAAAATTCTTTAATTTGTATAATTCTGATACAAGTTGCACAGTGTTCAACATTACAACTTGCTTGTTGTTTTCATTTCTAATGAAGTTGTCAAGAATTTGATTAGAATTATTCACATCAGAACTTAATATGCCGAATAATTCAACGAATTGTTTTGCAAGCGCGGTTTCTTGTAGAGTAATATCGTTTATTTTAATGAATTCAGCAATGAGCTCTTTTCTAATAATTGATTTTGTTTTAAGCCATAAAAGCCCAACATTATCATTACTAAATCCCTCAAGTTCTTCGTTTTTATGTAGTTTGTCCCAGTGATTAAAGTCCTTCATTTACTAATTGTTCTTTATGATTATTTGAAACGAAATGCTTCTTTTTTGGAGTACAAACAAATAGTATTTCTTGGCTACCTGCAACGCTTCCTTTTCCGCCTCTTCCGTTTTGATATGTTTTTGCCTCTACAGTTACGTTTCTATATTTTGAAATTAATTTTTCGAATTCTTCAATTCCTGGATAACTTCTATTGTTATAGCTAATTAACCAATTAGGGATTTCTTCTGATAATTCAAATAGTTTTTCAAAAGAAGAAATAACATCTCTTTTTTTGTCAAAACCACTGAAACGTTGTGGCTCATAACGCTTAATTCCATTAACAAACTCTTTATCTTTCCAGTATTCAGTATATGTTTCAAGTAGATGATAAAACCCTTGATAGTCAGCGTGACTATCACAATATGGTGGATCAAAATACGCTAAATCAACATTTTTTATATTTGGTAATAATTCCAAAATGTTTTGGTTATAGCTTTTATTTTCTTTGTTGTTATCAAAAATTGAATTATTATATTTTGGTAATAATTCCTCGAAAATTTCTTGAATTGGTCTTATTAAACTTCTATTTCTTTTAATTCTTTCTGGATCACTTGCGTAAACTAATGCTTGAGTATGGCCAAAATGTCCCATTGTTATTTTCCTTGTCATACTGCGATTTATTACAGTAAATGCAAGTGCTTGTTTGAATTCATTTTGAAGCAAAGGAATATTTGCTCTAAAATTATCTAAAAAAATAGCTTCTTCTTTTTCAAAGAAAACATTTGTAAAAGTATTTTCAATTAATTCAAATTCATTTTTATTTTTTGAATTTTGGAAGAGAATTTCTAAATCAATATTATTTAACCTTTCATAATTATTTTCAATTAACGCTTTACCAATTTGATTATTAAAGTTTAAGAAATCATTTGTTATAACTTCAAAACCTAATTGTTTGAATAAGTAACCTACTGACTGTGAACCAGCAAAAGCGTCAATTGTTGTTTTGATATTTTTTGGAATAAATTTGTTTATCCAAGGCAAAAGCGTATGTTTTGCACCTAAATATTGAGGTTCAGGGAATTGATAATTAAAATACTGATATTCTTCAAAAAGCATACTTCAAATTTCTATTTTGTCAATTTACAAAGTTAAACTTTTTTGTTGTTTTTTCTTTAGTTATTTTTTTGCGCATTTTTTTTAGCATTACACACAACGTTCCGTGTATTGCAGAAGTTGGGGATTTGGTTAGCCTAAACTTCGATTAATCACTGACCAAAAAAGCACAAAACAATGTGTAAAGTCAAGACCAAAACCCCAATTTTTGCAAAACCACTATTGAACAAAACCTACGGTAGCTGTGATTCCTAAAATTTTGTGCTATAAAGATATAATTAAATATACCTAATATGACAAGAAAAAGAGGTACAATTATCTCTTTGAAATGGCCTCAAAACTTTACGATAACTCCATAGAGGTGATAAAATTGACGGTTCCGTTCAGCCGGAGTTTATCTCATGGACAATATTTTTTGTTGGTATTCGATGATTGCAATTCATTGTTGGCTTTTCAAGCCCAACGAAACTCTGGCTGTTTGGCTGTAGTGCTTTATTAACCGTAAAGTTCTTTTAACCAATTAACTAACTTTAAACACGTTTCTTCATCGGTTGTTAAATATCTTTTTGTTATGCCTAAACCCATTGGTGTTCCTGGGTCAGATTGTAGAGATAGCCAAGAATGTATCGTGGCTTTTGATTTATGAATTAATGAATATTGATTTAAACCTTGACTTTCTATGTTTGCCAAAGTATCGTTAACAATTGGCAAAATTTTATCTTCTTTAGGTACAAGAAAAGAAATAAAATCTTCTAACATTCCATTCTCATTATTATTAGGCATTATCCAAACACCAATTTTAAATCCTGAATTATCTTTTAAAATTAATCCTTCAATCGGAATCTCTTCTGGTATTGTGAATCCTTGTAACGATAATAATGCGCTAATCGATTTCCATCTATCTTTAATTTCTGAATCAGCATCAATTATTAATCCAATAGTATCGACTTGAGCTTGTTTAAATCTAACAGGAAGCTGATCATAAAGTTTAGTGATTCCTTCACAATCAATCACGTCAAAATTTTCTGTTATAGTAAACTTTTCGCATAGAGCCCAAATTACGTGCTGGTCATCGTTGCCTTCAACTAAAAGTTTTTTATTAAAATTTTCTTTAATTCTCATCTATCTTGTTTCAATATTTTGGTCAGTAGCAATTTTTAATTCTTTTGCACTATATTCTACTTGTTTAATAATACCATTGATATTATCCAAACGAATTAATTTACCTTCTAAACTATTGTTTGGACTATTAAGAATATTTTCAAAACCTAAAATGCAATCTTCACTATGTGTTGTTGCGAAAACTTGTATATTAAGTTTTTCAGACAAACTAAATATTACTTTCCAAAGTTGTTCCTGTACTGAATGATGAAGACCGTTTTCAAATTCATCAATTAATAAAAAGCCATTATCGCAATTCACTAAAGCAAGGATTATAGTTAAAATTCTATTTATTCCATCACCCATACTTTTCAAAGGTAAAATGCTCTGAACACTAGAAAGTTTAATAACCGCAGTTCTTTCTCTAGAATTTTCTTCAATAAATGCAATTCTTTCGGTAGAGATTTCTATTATTTTTAATGCGTCAATTACAAACTGTTCTTTTTCTGTAAGTGCTATATTGTCAAATAATTTCCCATTGATTTCTCTGTCAATATTTCGTGTTCTAATAAACTGAAATGTTTCATTTGAATTTGAAGGAATATTTCTAAAACCATATTTGTAAGGTTTATCTTCATCTAAAGATAAAATATATGAATTTTCACCCATTCTAGTTTCAAACCCAAATTTAAAAATTGGGTTTTGTTTTTCATTTGTATTGTCAAGAATAGTTCTTTTTCTTGTTGTAACTATACCTTGATTATCACGTTGAATTTCATCATAATACTTTAAAAATCTCAATGAAACAGAGTTTTCAGAAGATGTTTGTTCCCCAAAAAGAGTGTCTTCTACAGCACCTATAGAAATAATATTTTCACTTTCAAATCCAACTAGTCTATTTGTAAATAACGATGATAAAGACTTAATATTCGATTCGGTAGGATTTTTATTAGTATCAGATTGCTTGAAATTTTCACCTCTTTCACTTAAAAATTGATATATTATACTTAAGTCTCCTTTACCTGCATACAAAGCAATTGCTTCAAGTATTGTTGATTTACCTGTATTGTTTTTTCCTGTTATAAGATTTACTTTACCTAAAGAACTTATTTTTAATTCTTTTAAGCTTCTGTAATTTCGTATATTTAATGAATTAAGCATTTTTAATAATTTTTAAACAAATGTAGTAATTTCAAATCAAATTTTTATCTATTACGATTTTTTTAGTATTATAGCCAACGTTCCGCCGCTTCTCGTCAGTTGCGAAGTTCCGAACTTTTTATTTTCTGTTAAAGATAAAACTTCTTGCGAAACACAAACGTGAACTTACCTTAAAATTCGCAATTGCGAGAAACGGCTGTTAGCAAATCGGCTTTATCCTATTCGTAAATAGCACTAAAAAAGTTTTCTTCGGTATCAGGATTCTGCATCAATTGCCAAGTTGCACCACTGTTTACATTAATTAAATATGTAAATTTCATCGCTAGTCTCGAAATGAAGATTTGGTAATTTTGTTGCCCACCAATCATCGTATCGCGATTATTATTTCCAACTCGCTTTAATAATTCCCAAGTTTCATTATTGTTTTTATCAAGGACAAGCTGATAAACTTTCCCTTCATAAGTATCTACTTTATATGTCCCTCGAGCTGCGATTGTTGATTGTACAATTTGATAACGAGGAAATTCTAATTTTAAAGATGTTTCTTGATTTTTATCTGATTCATCTTTTTTGTGTTCCTTTTGTGAAGTGTTGCAAGCAATAACAAATAAGCTAACAAATAGGAAAATGATGTAGTTCTTTTTTCTTTCCATAATTTTAAGAAATTAATTTAACAAATTTTGTATAGGCTGACCGATAACTAGTAAATACACGAAAGTTATTGCGTTTTTAACATTTTTTTATGTTGATTGCACTTTCAAAAATTTATCAAAAATAGAATTATTTTTTTAGATACAAGCAATTATTAATTTTTTTTAAA
>JANNBA010000177.1:0-5072 GCA_031384845.1 Bacteroidota bacterium | reverse complement strand
CTTTTTTGGGCGTGCCCCTTGCGGGTCGGTCTCCGGCTCCCGCTTTTTGGGGCAGGCTGAAAAACGCCAGCCCCAAAAGAGCTCCGCCTTTGCCCTCACGCGAAAAACCAAGTAGAAACATAAAACAAACAGTTTTTCAGTACATTTTTTACCCATCTTTAGAAATACTATACCCGAAATAGCACAAATTTTATTTTGAAGAAAACCCATTCCTAATTAGAATTACCAAATAAATCGAATTCAAAAATTGTGAATTAAAAAAAATCCAAAAAACATTTTGACTATTTTTTAGAATACTAATCACTTCAAATTCGTACATTTACAGCCAAAAACCAAGCACAATATGACCTTTTTTCCTACCAAACTTGAAGATTGCTTTATTATAGAACCAAAAATAATCACCGATGATCGAGGTTATTTTATGGAAAGTTTTAACGAAAAAACATTTGAAAAACAAACCAATTTGTCTGTTCATTTTCTTCAAGACAACCAATCTTTTTCAACAAAAGGGGTGTTGCGAGGCTTACATTACCAAACTGGCGAGCACGCACAAGCCAAGTTGGTTCGGGTTTTGCAAGGCGAAGTGCTAGACGTAGCCGTTGATATTCGTCCAAACTCGACTACGTTTGGAGAATATGTAGCTGTTATTTTATCTGCAAAAAACCAAAAACAATTTTTTGTGCCACGAGGTTTTGCACACGGTTTTTTGGTGCTGAGCGAAACCGCAACTTTTTTTTACAAATGCGATAATTTTTATAACAAAGAATCAGAAGGCGGATTGATGTATAACGATCCCACAATAAATATCGACTGGCAATTTGAAACCGCCAATTTGTTGATTTCCGAAAAAGATTTGCAACAACCAACACTTCAAAACGCAAAAAAAGCATGGTAGTCATTGTTACAGGAGCAAACGGACAGTTGGGGCAATCGCTTCAATATGTAGCTCCAATATATCCACAAATAGAATTTGTTTTTTGCGATTCGACACATTTAGATATCACCAACATAGCTAGTATTGAAACCGTTTTCGAACAAAAAAAACCTGCTTTTTGTATCAATGCAGCCGCATATACCGCCGTGGACAAGGCAGAAACAGAAATAGAAAAAGCAACGAACATCAACGTTTTTGGTGTTCAAAATCTTGCCAAAACCTGTTTAAAACACCACTGCGTTTTGCTACACATATCAACCGATTTTGTTTTTGATGGCGATGCCAATATTCCATACAGCGAAAACGATTTTACAAATCCAAAAAGCAGTTATGGCCAAACCAAATTGATGGGCGAAAAAGCCATCCAAAACCTACTACCACAGCATTATATCGTGAGAACATCTTGGGTATATTCGCAATTTGGTCATAATTTTATGAAAACAATGCTGCGTTTAGGCACTGAAAAAAGTAGTCTATCGATCGTAGATGATCAAATTGGCACTCCAACAAATGCCGTAGATTTAGCCAACGTTTTGGTTTGTATGGTTTTAAAACCTTCGGCACCATTTGGAATCTATCATTTCAGTAATGAAGGACAATGCAGTTGGTATAATTTTGCCAAAAAAATTATGGAAAACAATAAGATTGAAATTGTCTTAAACCCAATAAAATCAGAAAGTTATCCTACTCCGGCGGTTCGTCCAAAATACAGTGTTTTGAATAAAAACAAAATCAAAAATACATTTGGAATCGAAATTTTAGATTGGGAAACAAGTTTAAAAACAATAAAAAAACACAACTAATGTTTTGAAAACGCAGCAGAAAAAGTATCTAAATCAGCTTTTTGATCAACCATTTCGAGGGCTTTTCTAATTGTGTCTTCAATCGTGTGGTCATCAAAACCTAGTGCTATTCCAAATTTGTGAAGCAACATTTCCTGTTTGTCGCCCAAATGATGATCCACGTGAACCATTCGCGTCAAATCATACAAACGTTCTAATTTGTGCTCTAATAAATAAGGCGGATTGATTGCAAATTTGGTTGGGTTTTCAAGAATTTCTGCATATTCTAAATCCGAAATCTCAAGTTTTGTAGCCAATTTGTCTAAAAAAAGTTGCTCCTCTGCAACCACAATTCCGTCTGCAAGCGCAACCCTTACTATGGCTGAAAAATGACCTTTGTTTCTGTTCTTGAATTCGCTATCAAATAAATCTGAAAATGACATAGTTTTGTTTTTTTAGGCTACAAAGATACTTTTTTTTAAATTTTTAAAGAAAGAAAATCAAAAAATTTGAACGTCAAAAAACTTTTTGAGAAAAATGACTTTATTTTTAAAAATATTAGAAATAAATTGTAAGTTTGGAATTAATTTTTTTATAAAAAATGTCCGAATTTTGGGTTTATTTTCAAATTGGTTTGTATCACGTTTTAGACATAAACGCGATAGATCACTTATTGTTTTTGGTTGCTTTGACTGCGGCCTACACCTTTAATGACTGGAAAAAAGTATTATTACTGACCACTATTTTTACAGCAGGGCACACCATATCACTACTACTCTCTGTTTTTGGGGTTTTGACAATCAAAGCCAGTTTTATAGAGTTATTGATTCCGATAACTATTTTATTAACAGCGTTTTACACAATTTTTACCTCTGGAAAAGCTGCCAAAAATCAAGGTATAGCCATAATCGGTTTTTTTACACTGTTTTTTGGAATTGTTCATGGGCTTGGATTTTCAAATTATTTTAAAAACCTACTTCCGGGAAATGCAACAGACAAGCTTTTGCCAACATTAGAATTTGCAACTGGAATCGAAACAGCACAAATTTCGATTGTATTGATGGTGCTTTTGATTTCTTTAATATCCCAAAATTTGCTCCGCCTTTCCAAACGCGATTTTACACTTATCGTATCCTCGTTTGTGATTGGTGTGGTTTTGCCAATGATTTTACAGCACGAAATTTGGTTCAAAAAATAAAAAATGAATGTAGAAAAACAACAAAAATATGATGCTGCTTATCTAAAAATCGCCAAAGAATGGGGCAAATTGTCTTATTGCAAACGTAAACAAGTGGGAGCAATTATCGTAAAAAACCGTATGATTATTTCTGACGGTTATAATGGCACGCCATCTGGTTTTGAAAATTGTTGTGAAGATCAAAACGGGCAAACCCGATGGGATGTACTTCATGCAGAGGCTAATGCAATTTTAAAAGTAGCTCGATCTACTCAATCTTGTGAAGAAGCAACGCTTTATATCACGCTATCTCCTTGCAAAGATTGTAGCAAACTTATTCATCAATCTGGAATCGTTCGGGTGGTGTATCTTGATGCGTATCATGACGATGCTGGGGTTCAATTTTTGAAAAAAGCTGGTGTTGAAGTTGTTCATCTTTTTGAAATTGAGGCAGAATGATGAATTACAAAAAACACTTGCCAATATTGGTTTTTGGTAGTCTTGCTTTTGGAATTTATTTGGGTACATTGCTCAATTTTCCTATTGATAACAGCCGCTTTTCTACCAAAAATTATAAAAACAAACTCAACAAGCTTCTCCATTTTATTGACAATGAATATGTTGACAAAGTAAACACCGATTCGATTGTTGATTTGGCAATGACCAATATTTTAGACAAATTAGACCCTCATTCCGTTTATATTCCACCCACGGATATGCAGCAGGTAACGCAGAGTATGAGAGGCGATTTTGTAGGTGTTGGCATCAATTATTATATGTTAAATGATACCGCAACCGTTATTATGCCTGTAGCTGATGGGCCTTCTGCAAAAGCTGGATTACAAACTGGAGACCGTATTTTGTATGCTAATAATTTTAAATTGTTTGGCAAAAAAATGCAAACAGACAGCTTATCTAACTATCTTAAAGGAGATGAAGGCACTACGGTAAATTTGAAAATTTTTAGAAAAAAAACCCGTAAACTATTGAATATAAAGATTATACGTGGGATTGTAAAACTGAAAAGTATCGATGTAGCCCAGTTGATTACACCTTCAACGGGATATATCAAAATCAATCGTTTTGCAGAAACAACTGCAGCCGAATTTGAGAAAAGCCTCCTTTTACTCAAAAAACAAGGTGCCAAAACGATGGTGGTAGATTTGCGTGATAATGGGGGCGGATATCTTGACCAAGCAGTAGCAATTGCAGACATTTTTTTGCCAAAAAACCAGTTAATCGTTTTTACAAAAAACAGGAAGGCGCGTATCGACAAAACGTTTGCTACAGCAAATGGCAGTTTTGAAAACGGCAAAACATTTGTACTTGTAAATGAAAACTCTGCTTCTGCTAGCGAAATTTTTGCAGGCGCGCTTCAAGATAATGATCGTGCCACTATTGTAGGTCGGCGCACTTTTGGAAAGGGGTTGGTGCAACGAGAATTAGAATTTGATGACGGTTCTGCCGCAAGAATTACGATTTCGCGCTATTATACACCAACGGGTCGGTCGATCCAAAAACCCTATACTAATGGCAACGAAGATTATAACCATGATTTTGACCGACGTTTTGCATCAGGAGAACTGTATCAAAAAGATAGTGTGAAAATAAACGATTCACTCAAATTTAAAACCGCCAAAGGCAAAATTGTATTTGGAGGTGGCGGCATTATGCCTGATATTTTTGTACCAATAGAATTAGAACAAGGCGAAAATAACATTGCCTATTTGCTGCAATCTGGTCAAGAATCAGCTGTTTTAGGCTATTTTGTTTTTGAACAATTTGATCAAAATAGAGCAGGATTTGAAGGTTTGAGTTTTGAAGAATTTGAAACCAAAATGAATAAAACTGATCTTTATTTTAACAACTTACAAGCCTATTTTGACAAAAATGGTTTGAATACTAATTTGTCAAAAAACAAAAAATTAGTCAAACGGTTTTTGCTTGCAGAAATGTCAAAATTGGTTTTTGGAAACCAAAAATATTTTGACATCATACTCAAGGATGATGCGATGATCAAAGCATTAAACCTCAAACTTTAGCACATTCTTTACTTCACAATCAAAAACTCACTTCGTCTATTTTCGGCATTTTCGGTATCGGTGCAATTGTCTTTACAATCTATTTTTGGGTTGGTTTTTCCATACCCTTTTCCGGATATTCTACCCGGGTCGATGCC
>JANNBA010000176.1:0-2700 GCA_031384845.1 Bacteroidota bacterium | reverse complement strand
ATTTTTTGGTAGGAGAAAGTAAAAGTGTTTCTTTTGATAAAAGAACCTTGCAACGCATTCAAGAACTCGAACTTTTAAAAGACAGCAAAAAAGAAACGCTTTTTGATTTGCTTGACACTTTTATTAGAGATTTTAAAACCCGTGGAGCGTATGCTTCGCTATAATTTATGAAAACTATGTACACAACTTATCATTTATCATCAGCACAAGAAGTTACAACCGATATTTTAGAGGCAATAAAAACGACTTTCAAGTCAAAACCAATCACGATTACTGTCGAGGAAGAATTAGATACTACAGCCTATTTAATGTCTAGTCCAAGCAATAAAATTGTTTTAGAAAAATCATTGCTACAAGCAAAAAATAAAGAATTTGTAGAAGTTAAATTATAACATTTATGCGAAAAATTCTTTTTACGCCAATTGCTTTCGAACAATACAACGACTGGCAAATAGAGAACAAGCAAGTTTTTACTAAACTCAAAAAGTTGATTAAAGAAACTGCCAAAACTCCGTTTGTGGGCACAGGAAAACCCGAAGCCTTAAAGTATGACTACGCTGGTTGTTGGTCTCGCAGAATAACCGACGAACATAGATTGGTTTATAAAATTCAAGAAGATTGGATTGAAATTATCGCCTGTAAGTTTCATTATTAAACAATTAACCCAGCCAACGGCTGACGTTTTGCAAAAGTTAGCTTCTGTTCTAAGAACCAGCACAGATTATTTAATGAATGGTAAAACCGGACAAGTAAAAACACAATTAACCGATATGGAACTTATAAAGCAATTTCAAGAAGTAGAAAAATTAAATTCTGACGAAAAACATTTGGCAAAACGTTTCTTGATGCTTTTATTACCAAAAAGAAAATTCAACAATTAGCACTATAAAATATGGAAACTATATCTCTTGATTTACTAACTAGAAAACTTAAAAATGCTCCGCAAAGTGTTTTAGAACGTGTAATTGGTTATGTTGATGCGCTTGTAGAACCTGCAACAATTACAAAACCTTACAGCTTATCTAAAGAACAACAACAAATTTTAGACAGCCAACTCAACTCCGACAAAAGCACTTATACTGATGCCGAAAAACTTTATACTGACTTAAAAAATAAGTATGAATTATAAGATTATTGTTTCGCCTATTGCTTCACAAAACACTGAAGATACTGTTGAATATTACATTTACAAAGCTAGTAAAAAAGTAGCTGCCGATTTTTTAAAAGATTACCGCAAAACATACAAAGCGTTACAAACAAACCCTTTTTACCAGTTTCACGATAACAATTACCGTTTTTTACCTTTTGAAAAATTCCCCTATATCTCTTTTTTTTTGTGGATGAGCCTAGGAAAACTGTGTTATTAAATGCAGTGTTTCATACTTCGCAAAATACTGATAAATATCCTGTGAGATAAAACAAAACCCAGCTGTTGGCTGGGTTTTGGTTGTTTTTTATTTGGTTAAACTAAACTAAAAATTCCCTTATTATAATCATCAAGTATTTTTTTTGCTGTTTCAAAATTTTCTTCATTTACTTGCAAGGAGACAGCATTAAAACCACCCGAATTTAATAAGGATGGTTTTATGGTAGACATATATTCATTTGCTATATAACTTTCAATATTAAAACTCCCTAATAAATTTTTGATGCCAATTGTTTCAATATATTCTCCACTAAATAATACTACCATAATTTATAAATTTAATTTTGTATTTCTAAATGACAAGATTAGAAAGCTGTTAATCAATTCCTTACTTTTATATCTAAAAATTTTATTTTTGAAAAAATCTAATGTTAATTTATATTTTAAAATCCTAAATGAGATGAATCCATAACTGGCGTTGGATTCACTGGCTTTAATAGAAAATTATAGATTGCTTTTCCAACATTAATAATCAATGTACAGCCATTTGATAAGGCTTGAGTAAAATACAATAATTCATTTTGTTCATTAACATATGTTGTTCCTGCTCCCATTGGACTAGACCCATAAGGTCCTTTAGGTCCAAAAACACCATTTTAGCTTGGAGTTGATCCTGAATTATCAGCTTGTCTTAATGTTGGTCCTTTATCAGCAAACCTTTCAATTGAAGTTGTTTGACCAACTAATCTCCAACTTCCTCTTTCAAAAGAATATGTATTGCCATCTGAAGAGTTATGTTTAACTAAACTTTCGTTTTTAGGACAATCTGGACAATCACTGTTTAGAGTACTTTCTTGTTGTTCCTGGGCAACTTTCTTCCATATTATGCATAGCATGATTCAACCCACTCACAATCAATCCCGTTGCTGCTCCTTGCCAAAAGTTGCCTCCTGTGAGGGCTGCGCCTGCGCCTCCGGCAATTGTGCCAAAAACAATCATGCTTGCACCGCTTGTGCCTTCAATACCTGCAAAACCAGTACCTGGAGTGCTTATTCTGGAGTTATTTGGACCTTCGGTGGTGTTTGTGCCACCTGCCCACAAACTGCTTATCGATCCTGCGGCAAAGCCATTCCAAAAATTGCCGCCTCAACCGTGAACGTCCCGCTACATGAATCTTTTCTGTACCTAATTTCGGTTATGATGATTAGGATATTGCAAATATAAACAAAAAACTACAGCATGTTGTTGTTTGATTTACTTTGTGGGCATGGTCTTGAAGTTTGCGCTAGCCGTTGAGGATATTTTGGTACGGATTAGTAGGGTGATAGGACTGT
>JANNBA010000175.1:0-2598 GCA_031384845.1 Bacteroidota bacterium | reverse complement strand
GAACGAAAAAAACTGGAAACCGAACAAGAAGCTTGGAGAAGTATTGATGCAATGACTGAAAACTTGCGAGACAAGGTGTTAAAGCAAAGTCAAGAACTAGAGGAAAAGGAAAAGTCGCTTTCAGAGAAAGATAAGTCACTTTCAGAGAAAGATAAGTTAATCGAAGAATTACTGAAAAAACTTAGCGACAAAAAATAAAACACCGCCAAAAGATAACCTTTCATCGCCCCCGAAAAACCAACAAGGATTTGCAATTATCGAATACCAAAAAACATAGCACTTGAGATAAACTCCGCTTGAACAGAACCGGCAAGTTTGTCTGCATATCGGGTTTTCGAAAAGTTTTGTTTCCATTTCGATTGGTGCTTTTGTGGTCTGTGATTTATCGAAGTTTTGGCTAATCCTATTTTTAACGCTGTTATAATTCAAAAAAATAAAATGTCTTTTGAAAATTATTTTTTTCAAAAAACAATTTGTCTTGCAGCGGCATGCGTGAGGGCAAAGGCGGAGCTCTTTTGGGGCTGGCGTTTTTCAGCCAGCCCCAAAAAGCGGGAGCCGGAGACCGACCCGAAAGGGGCACGCCCAAAAAAGCTATGTTTTTTTTGCGTTCAAAAAAAAACGACTCCAATTGGAGCCGTTTTCAAAAAAAAAACCAAAAAATTAAGTTTATATTATGGAAACATTTGTTGCTATCTGTGTGTCGGCCTTTACGTGGGCTGCATTTGCGCGACCGCTTGGGTCTTGGTTTTCTTGCCATTTTGGTATCCATTTGCGAACCGTTTGTGCGGCACTGGTTTGTGGATAATATTTGTTGAAAATCCTGCGATAAAAATAGGCTTCTTTTGTGGTCGGGGTGTTGTAGGGAAACTGCTCTTTGGCCATTTCAAAATCTGAATCACTCACGTTTTCGGTACAATAATCGATCAATTCGTCGATCCAGTTATAGCCGACACCATCAGAGAACTGCTCTTTTTGTCGCCACAAAACTTCGTCTGGCAAATAGGGATTGTCTGGCGTATCAAAGGCTTTGCGAAGTATGTATTTTTCTTTGCCGTCGTATGTTTTTGGTTGCTTTTCTTCGGCTTGAATGAGCATGGCTACGTCTAGAAAATTTTTGTCCAAAAACGGCACTCTTGCTTCTAGACCGTGCGCCATTGTTGACTTGTCTGCCCGAAGCAAATCGGCGGTAAATAATTTTTGTACTCTTTCGATGGTTTCTTTTTGAAAATCTTCTGTGGAAGGTGCGTTTCTAAAATAAAGATAGCCTCCAAAAATTTCGTCTGCGCCTTCGCCAGACAAAACGACTTTGATACCCAAATCTGTGATGGCTTTTGACAAGAAATACATGGGCGTGCTGGCGCGAATTGATGTGACATCATAGGTCTCGAGATGCCAAATGAGTTTGTCCAAAATTGCAATTCCTTGCTGAATGGTAAAATGTACTTCGTGGTGCTCTGTTCCTAAAAAGGCGGCTACTTTTCTGGCTGCTTTTGCATCTGGTGCTTCGGCATCAAGCCCAATCGAAAATGAATGTAGCTTTTTGCCATTTTCTTTGAGCAAACGTGCTGCTATTGAGGATGTTAAAGACGAGTCTAAACCTCCTGAAAGCAATACACCAATAGGCACGTCGCTCATCAATCGTTTTTGGGTGGCTGCTGTGAGTGCTTCTCTAATGGCTTGTAGATCGAGTGGGTGGGTGGCTTTTGTATAATCTTCATATTCAGGCTTATAATATTTTACAAATCCTGTTTTTTGGGTATAATAATGACCCGGAGGAAAAGTAGAAAAGGTTTTGCATTGGTCTGCAATGGGCTTCATTTCTGAAGCAAAATAAATGCGACCTCGCTCATCAAGCCCATAATAAAGGGGTTTTACGCCAAGGGGGTCTCGCCCTGCGATAAAATCGTCGCCATCAACTACTACAAATGCAAAATCGCCATCTAATTTGTCTAAAAAATCATAGCCAAATTCTTCATACAAATGTACTATGACTTCTGAGTCTGATTTGGTTCGAAAAGTATGGTGTTGCAATAAGCCATTTCTCAATTCTTGATGGTTATATATCTCGCCATTATGCACCATATAGGCTGTTTTGCTGCCTTTTATGGGTTGTTTGCCCGAGTGCAAATCTATAATCGATAGCCGTTCGTGGCTCAAAATATGACCGTTTTCTGTGATATGCAAATCGCTTTCGTCTGGGCCGCGATGCGACATCCTTTTTGATAATTGTTTTACCAATTCTTCGTCTTTTCCTTTTCCAATGATGGCCAAAATTCCGCACATAATAAATTGTATTTTTATAATTTAACACTACAAATATGCTTTGCTTTTTGATTTTTTAAAATCAAAAAGCGATATTTAGTTATAATTTTAAACTAAAAATAATATTTTTATGTTTTTTTGTAAGTAAAAATCCATTTTTCATTGATTGTGTGTCAAAATATTTTTTTGAAAGGGAGAAGAAAATATATACTATCAAAAAAATATTTTGACACACAATCAATGAAAATTGGATTATTACTTACAAAAAAACATAAAAATATTATTTTTAGTTTAAAATAATAACTAAATATCGCCTTTTGATTTTAAAAAATCAAA
>JANNBA010000170.1:0-9877 GCA_031384845.1 Bacteroidota bacterium | reverse complement strand
TTTAAGCTAACTAAAACCCCTAATCCATCATCTTCAGATATATGTTGTGCAACTCCTTTTATATCTAAAACAATTATATCAAATAAGCCATTTTCTAATTTTGAATAATCTTTGACTTCGTCCCATTTGTCAACGGAATATCCTTCGTCATTAAATAATTTTGTTGGAAAACTATTTTCGTCATCAACAACAACAATTTTAGTTCTTCGCTTTAATTCATTAAAATCATCTGAAACTTTAAAATTTTTAAGGTTTATTTCTTTATTAGACCAAATAAAGTTTTTTGAACTTCCAGTTATTTTATTATAAACTTTTGTTGTTACAAAGTTTAAAAATGTACCACCAGCACCAATTATTAATCCTGTTACTATTTCTGTCATATTATTTTCTTTTTACCACAATTTTTGAGAGTCTTACTGCTAACTAGCAAATACACGAAAGTTCTTGCGTTTTTAACATTTTTTTATGTTGATTGCACTTTCAAAAATTTATCAAAAATAGTATTATTTTTTTAAATATAAGCATTTATAAATTTTTTTAAAATCATATTTTTTGTTTAGCTTGTTTACTAGCTGGTCTAGTGGACTTTGTATTTTACCTACTATTTTACTGCTAAGGTGTGTGTAGATGGTTGTGGTTTTGATGCTTGTATGTCCTAATAATTCCTGTATATATCTCAAATCGGTTCCGTTTTCTAATAAATGTGTGGCAAAACTATGAAGCAGTCTATAAGAACGAACTACTTTGTTTGGACAACCATTTGCGGTTATCAATCAACACCCAACAAATAACGTCTTGAAAACACAAAAAAGTCTATAATCGCCCCGATGCAGCGGCATCCTTTTTTGGTTTTTGAAAAAAACCAAAAAAAGATATAGCGTGCAGCGGGACGGGTGGTGTGCTGTACGGGTGGTGTGCGCCAAAAAAAAATTAATTTTTGGTGATGGTATAGCTGATAGCCACTTTTTTAGGTTGTGGCTTGGTGGTTTTGGATTGGTTGATATGGTTTTGGAGGGTTTCTTCGATGTTTGATAATGGGGTTGCAATGCCATTGAGGTACTGTCGGTTGCCGTTGGTGTTGTTTTGGGTTGGCATTTGTATAAAGCTGGCTTGGCTTTGTATGGCGTTGGCTTTGAATTTTTTGGTTTTGGAATCTAGTGTTAAATAGGGTGATCCGGAGGAGCCAAATCTAAAAAATCCTTTGATGAGATAGCGCATTCCGTCCATGATATATTGGTTTCCGAGGGTGTCGTGGTCTTTGCAAAAATTGTCTAAAAGTCCTTCGATGTTGGCTTCGTTGATGATGCGTCCCAGGTTGTCGTAGGGTGCGGTTTGTAGGCAAAAATAGTTTGGGGTGCTGGTGTCGTGCAGTTTAAAATCGATGTCTATGGCGGGTAGTTTTTTGATTATTTTGGGGTTTGTATTGATGATTTTGTAGATGGCAACGTCTTCATTTATGAGTTCTTCAAGTAATTCGAGTTGAAGAATATAGGTGTGTCTGTTGGAGATTTGTTCAAAAAAATAGTGGTTTTGGTCTATTAGTGGGTCGAGATTTGTGTCGCCACAGAAGGCTTTTTTGCGAAATGAGGTTATCAAATAGGGCTGACAGCATTGGTGTTTGTATAGTGTCGAGTAGCGTCTATCTACTTTGGCATGGTCTAACTTGGCTATGGCATTGTCGAGGGTTGCTTGGTCTGTTGTGGCAAGGTTTCGGCGATTTGTATGTGTGTTTTTGGGGTATATTTGTTCAAAAATGGGTTTGTCTTCTGGGGCTATTTTTGCCAAAAGTTGTGTTTGAAAATAGTTTTCGGATAGTGTAGTTGGTATTTTTTCTATGGCACGAAGGTTGTGCGAAACACTCAAAATCAGTCCGTTGCCAATGTGAAATGCGCATATATTGCTGTTGAATTTTTTGACAGTTTGATCGGCGTCATATACGGTCATAATACGATGTAGTGGCGATGTATTTTCGTGAATGAGATGTAGTTTTTGGTTTTTCATGTCAAATTGATTTGGACGTTATAGGCGCAAAGGGCGTCGATGGCTTGTGGCGATTTGTAGTCAAAATCGTTTTCGTATTGTTGTTTTTCTTTTCGGGTTTGGATAATTTTTAGGCAGTTGTAAAAGCGTCTCACTTCGTCATGATTAGACAATATTAGTCCTGGAACTTGTGTGCTCAGGCCGTTTGTGTCTTTGGCTACCATCGTAAAATAGGAGGAATTGCAGTGGATTGATTTTCCGGTTTGAATGTTTTCGGCTTCTATGCGAATGCCTACTATCATAGATGTTTTGCCTACATAATTGACACTTGCTTTGAGAGTTACCAATTGTCCTACTTCGATTGGATTCAAAAAATCGACGGTGTCAACCGATGCGGTGACGCAATAATTTGCCGAAAATTTGCAGGCGCAGGCAAAGGCAATTTGATCTAAAAGGGAGAGTATATAGCCTCCGTGAATTTTGCCCGAAAAGTTGGTGTGTGAGGGCAACATAAGTTCTGAAATAGTAACTTTGGAGGCTCGAACGGTTTTGAAGTTGGGGGCCATTATTTTGGATTAAATGGTGAGTTTGCTTTTTCAACTTTTGTAATAAAATATTTGGTATCGCCCCACCAAACAAAGGTTTTATATCGTTCGATGTAGGTTACTTTTACAAATTGTCCTTCGAGATTTTTCATGTCTTCGATTACGCTTTCTTGGTTGTCCATGACTGAAAATGCAAAAATTTGTGCTCCCGCTATGCCTTGGCTTATCTCGCCTTCCCAGGTTTTGAAAACCACTCCTTTGTGGCTGATTTTGATTAATTCGCCCGAGCGAAAACCTTCGCTATAGGTGGCATAATACAAAAATGTGAAATAACTGATAATCGAAATAAGAATAATACTTGCGATAAGGGCAATAATTTTTTTAAAGTTGTTCATGTTTTAGTCTTCTAATAATAATTGATTTTCTTGGTTTTGTGCTCGTTGTAATATGTTTTCGGGTAATGATTTTTTGGCTTTTGCTCCCATTTTTTTTAGGTTTTCAACTCTTCCTATAAGGTTTCCAGAGCCATCTACGAGTTTGTTCATTGCGCTACTGTACTCGGTTTTGGTTTCGTCCATTTTTTTGCCAATTTTGACCAAATCTGTCACAAAACCTTCAAATTTATCATACAAAGCTCCAGCTTGGCGTGCAATTTCGAGAGCGTTTTCTTGTTGTTTTTGGTTGGCCCACATACTATCGATCGTGCGCAATGTTGCTAGTAAAGTTGAGGGTGTTACTATCACAATATTTTTCTCGAAAGCGCGATTATATAATGTGGTATCTTGGTTTAATGCCAATGCAAATGCCGGTTCCATTGGAATAAAAAGCAGCACAAAATCTGGACTTTCGATGTGATACAAGTCTTGATAATTCTTGTCTCCCAATTGTTCGACATGGCGTTTGATGGCGTTTATATGGTCTTTGAGGTGTTCTGTTTTTAGGGTTTCGTCTTCTTCGTTAATGTAACGTTCATAGGCCGTTAAGGTTACTTTTGAATCGACAATCATTTTTTTGCCGTCGGGCAAATTGATGACAACATCTGGAAAAACACGATTTCCATCGTCTGTAAGATGGCTTTGTTGAACAAAATATTCGCGGTCTTTTTCGAGTCCAGATTTTTCCAAAACCCGTTCCAATACCAGCTCGCCCCAATTGCCTTGCATTTTGCTGTCGCCTTTTAGTGCCTTTGTCAGATTGAGTGTTTCTTTGCTCATTTGTGCGTTCATTTGGCTCAAACCCAAAATTTGTTGGCGCAGTGCAGCGTGATAATCGATGCTTTCTTTGTGGGTATCTTCCACCTTTTTCTCAAACAATTGAATTTTATCTTGCAGTGGCGACAAGATGTTTTTCATGTTTTCTTTGTTTTGTTCGGTAAATTTGCTGGATTTTTCGTCCAAAATTTTGTTCGCCAAATTCTCAAATTCTTTTGTGAATTTTTCTTGCAATTTTTCTACTTCTTGTTTTTGCTCGTTGCTTCGTTGCAAAAGATTGTCAAAATCGCTTTGCTTTTGTGTCAATTGCAGTTGTAGATTGTCTTTTTGTGTTCTAAATTGTTCTTTTTCAGCGTTGATTTGCACTAATTTTTTTTCAAAATTATTGCTTTCGGTATCTAATTGTGTTTTAAATTGGTTGCATTTTTCTTCGAGATACTTTTTTTCGGCAATCAATTTGGATTGAAAAAGTAGTTTGCCAACAAAAATTCCGATGCAAAAAGCCATCAAAAAAAGAACAATAAAGGGTAGTAATTGTGACATTTTTTTTGTTTAAAATTGTAATTTCTTTTTTCGTAATTCAAAATTTTGACCCAAATAAACACGACGTACCATTTCGTCTTGAACCAAATCTTCGGGAATTCCGGCTTTTAAAATTCCTCCTTCAAACATGAGATAGGTTTTGTCTGTGATGGCAAGGGTTTCTTGTACATTATGATCTGTAATCAAGATACCAATATTTTTGTTTTTGAGTTGTGCTACAATTCTTTGTATGTCCTCGACAGCAACAGGATCTACGCCAGCAAAGGGTTCGTCCAACAAAATAAATTTTGGATCGGTCGCCAAACAGCGTGCAATTTCGGTTCGTCTTCGTTCGCCACCCGAAAGCAAATCGCCACGATTGCTGCGAATATGTTGTAGCCCAAACTCATCAATTAGAGATTCCATTTTAGCCTCTTGTTCTATTTTGCTCAGTTTTGTAAGTTGTAAAACGCTCAAAATATTGTCTTCGATACTTAATTTTCTAAAAATGGAGGCTTCCTGTGCCAAATATCCAATGCCGTGTTGTGCTCGTTTGTACATTGGATAATCGGTAATATTCAAATCGTCTAAAAAAATGTGTCCCGAATTTGGTTTTACCAAACCCACAATCATATAGAACGAAGTGGTTTTTCCGGCTCCATTTGGCCCCAAAAGCCCAACAATCTCACCTTGATTTACCTCTACCGAAATGCCTTTTACAACGCTTCGGCTTTTATAGGTTTTTATTAAATTTTCTGCTCTTAGTTTCATGATTTTTTTTTAACGAACTGATTTTTAATTTGTTGCTTCTAGTGCTTCCCAAAATTCGTAAGCTTTTCTCAAATGCGGAATCACAATTGTGCCGCCAACCAAGGTGGCTACACTCATGGTTTCCATCATTTCGGCTTTGGTAACGCCCAATTTATAACAAGTTTCAAGATGGTATTTGATGCAATCGTCACATCGCAAAACCGCTGAAGCCACTAATCCCAATAGCTCTTTGGTGCGTGTGTCTAATACGCCATCTGCATAGGTATTGGTGTCAAGATTAAAAATACGTTTGATTACTTTATTGTTATCAGCCAGTAATTTGGCGTTCATTTTTTGACGATAGTCATTAAAATCCTTAACTATTTGACTCATTTTTTGTTTTTCTTTTGGTTACTATTGCCGACAAAATTACGCTTATTTCAAAAATAATCAACATTGGAATGGCTACAATTATTTGGCTTACCACATCTGGGGGGGTAACAATAGCCGCAACGATAAGCACAATAACAATGGCTATTTTTCGATATTTTCTCAAAAAATCGGGAGTTACTAATCCAATTTTTGTCAAAAAATAAATAATAATTGGTAATTCAAAAAACAACCCACTTGCCAAAACTGATGTTTTTATCATACCTATATAAGAATCGACCCCAAATTGGTTTTTGATAATATCACTAATTTTAAAGGTTGCAAAAAAATTAACAGACATAGGAATGACAACAAAGTAGCCAAAGAGTACGCCAATAAAGAATAGCAACGATGAAACAGATATAAATAACTTGGCGTTTTTTCGTTCTTTTTCATACAAAGCGGGGCTAATAAATTTCCAAAATTCCCATAAAATGTAGGGGAAACTAAGAATAAAACCAGCCGTAATACAGGTCCAAACCAAAATATCAACCTGTCCTTCCATTTGAGTATTTTGGATTATAAAAGGCATTTCTGTGATACAAATACTATCTGCAAAGCCCAATTGGTGAGACAAATCACAAAAAAAGCGATAGGTAAAAAAATCTGGGTGTATAGGTGCAAAAATAATTTGATCAAAAATAAAATCACTCCAAAAAAAGGTAACAGCAGCCATTATTAGCACAGCAATTGTGCTTCTTATAAGCATCCATCGCAAAACCTCAAGATGTTCCAAAAAGGACATTTCTTTCATCGTCTTTTTTTGTACCATTATATAATCCCCTCTTTTAAAATGTCATGTAGGTGCAAAATGCCTTTATACTCTTGATTTTCAAGAACAACTAATTGAGTTATGGCAAAATCTTCTAACAAATTCAGCGCATCAACTACCATTGCATTAGACTGAATTGTTTTTGGATTTTGTGTCATGATATCTTTTGCTGTCAAGTGTGCAAATGTATTATTTTTGCTTAACATTCGTCTGATATCGCCATCTGTAATTATTCCAATAACCACATTATTGTCAACAACTGCAGTCACACCAAGTCTTTTTTCGGAAATTTCAAAAATCACTTGTTGTATATTGGCCTCTACTCCAACCATTGGTTTGAGCGAATTTTCAATCATATCTTGAACCCGAAGCAATAATTTTTTGCCCAATGCGCCTCCGGGATGGTATTTTGCAAAATCTTCACTTTTAAAATCTCTAAGCTCCATCAGGCAAACCGCCAAGGCATCGCCCATTGCCAACTGTGCCGTTGTGCTGTTGGTTGGAGCCAAATTTAATGGACAAGATTCAGCATCAACGGTAGTATTAAGCACAAAATGGGCTTCTTTTGCCAAAAAAGAATTCATATTGCCAGTCATTGCAATCAGGCTGTTCCCAAATCTTTTCAGAATTGGAATTAAAACTTTTATTTCTGGACTATTGCCGCTTTTTGAGATACAAATTACAACATCTTGGGGCTGAACCATTCCCAAATCGCCGTGAATCGCCTCTGAAGCATGCAAAAACAAGGCTGGAGTACCAGTAGAATTCATTGTAGCCACGATTTTTTGAGCAATAATAGCACTTTTTCCAATGCCAGAAACCACCAATCTCCCCTTAGAATTATAGATGATTTCGACGGTATTTTTGAAGCTATCATCAAGATAATCAGCAAGTTTGGCAATAGATTGACTCTCTGATAATAAGGTTGCTTTTGCCAGCTCTAAAATATTTTTTTTTAAAATCAAAACAGTTTTTTTTAATTAGTTTGTATTTCATAAAGAAAGTTGTATCTTTATGTTTTGCAAATTTATGTAAAATAATCTATAAAAAATGAATTCAAACGAAATCGACATCCATAAAGAACTAAAAAAATTTTTTGGTTTCAATCAATTCAAAGGGCTTCAAGAACCGGTAATTAGAAGCATCTTAAATGGTACAAATACATTTGTAATTATGCCAACGGGTGGTGGAAAATCTCTTTGCTACCAGCTGCCCGCTTTGATGAGGCCCGGTACCGCAATTGTAGTTTCACCATTGATTGCGTTGATGAAAAATCAAGTGGATGCTATGAGGAGTTTATCATCAGAAACCGGAATTGCACACGTTTTAAACTCTTCTTTAAATAAAACGGAAGTTGCACAAGTTAAAACCGATATAAAAGCAGGCATAACAAAATTACTTTATGTGGCTCCAGAATCACTCACAAAAGAAGAGTATGTCACTTTTTTAAAAACCGTACCCATTTCCTTTGTTGCCATCGACGAGGCACATTGCATCTCAGAATGGGGACACGATTTTAGACCAGAGTATAGAAATTTAAAAAATATTATCAAGCATTTGGGCGATGTACCCATTATTGGACTGACTGCTACTGCAACACCAAAAGTGCAAGAGGATATACTTAAAAATTTGGATATGCCAGATGCCAAAACCTTTAAAGCATCATTTAATAGACCAAATTTGTATTATGAAGTGCGAACAAAAACCAAAAATATCGAATCAGATATTATTAGATTTATCAAACAAAACAAAGGAAAATCTGGGATTATTTATTGTCTAAGCCGCAAAAAAGTAGAAGCAATTGCCCAAGTTTTGCAAGTAAACGGTATTAGTGCCGTGCCCTATCACGCTGGATTAGATGCCAAAACCAGAGCCAAGCACCAAGATATGTTTTTGATGGAGGATGTAGAGGTAGTTGTAGCCACGATTGCTTTTGGTATGGGGATAGACAAACCCGATGTTAGATTTGTGATTCATCACGATATTCCAAAATCATTAGAAAGCTATTATCAAGAAACGGGGCGTGGCGGTAGAGACGGGGGCGAAGGACACTGTATGGCTTATTATTCTTATAAAGATGTCGAAAAGCTTGAGAAATTTATGACCGGAAAACCCGTTGCCGAACAAGAAATTGGTTATGCCCTATTGCAAGAAGTTGTTGCATACGCAGAAACTTCAATATCGAGACGTAAATTTTTGCTTCATTATTTTGGAGAAGAATTTGATGGCGAAAACGGTGATGGCGCAGATATGGACGACAATGTTCGAAACCCAAAACCACAGGTTGAAGCCAAAAACCAAGTTGTCAAGCTGATTGAAGTGGTGCGAGATACCAAACATTTGTACAAATCAAAAGAAATTATTTTTACGCTTATTGGGCGCATTAATGCGATGATAAAAGCACATCGAACAGATGAACAAAAGTTTTTTGGATCTGGAGCAAAATTTGAAGAAAAATATTGGATGGCGCTCATCAGACAAATTCTTGTGGCTGGCTTTTTGTCAAAAGATATTGAAACGTATGGCATCCTGAAAGTAACCCAAAAAGGAGAAGATTTTCTTGAAAATCCAAGCTCATTTATGATGTCTGAAGACCACGAATACAACGAGTCTGAGGACGAAGCGATTGTAACAGCCTCAAAAGCAACAGGAATTGCAGACGAAGTATTGATGGGAATGCTTCGCGATTTGCGAAAAAAAGTAGCCAAAAAAGTAGGGGTGCCACCATTTGTCGTTTTTCAAGACCCTTCGCTAGAAGATATGGCGCTCAAATACCCTATTTCGATAGAAGAAATGAGCAATATTCATGGTGTTGGAGAAGGAAAGGCTAAAAAATATGGATTAGAATTTGTCGCTCTTATAAAACTTTATGTCGAAGAAAACGATATTACTAGACCAGAAGATTTGATTGTCAAATCGACAGGTGCCAACTCGACAAACAAGCTTTACATCATCCAAAATATTGACCGAAAACTCTCACTAGACGATATTGCTTCAGCAAAAGGTATGACCATGGAAACCCTTTTCAAAGAACTTGAATTGATTGTGTATTCTGGAACCAAACTCAATATCAAATACTGGATAGACGAGCTTCTTGATGACGAACAGCAAGATGAAATTCATAGCTATTTTATGGAATCTGAAACCGATAATATCGAAACGGCTCTCAAAGAATTTGATGGCGATTATGATATTGACGAGCTTCGATTGATGAGAATAAAATTTATTAGCGAAGTTGCAAATTAATGATTATGAAACCTATATATTTGTATATCATAATTTTAAATCAATTTAACTAAATAATTACATAAGATAATGTTTACAGCAATCATTCCAAAATTACCAATGCGTGACAAAGCAATTACGCTACAATTTTATAAACATTATTTGGGTTTTAATGAATTTGGGAATGATGATTATGAAGAATATTTAATGATTCGAAAAGACGAAATCGAAATACATTTTTTTGAGTTCAAGGAATTAAATATTAAAGAAAATGACGGTCAAGTTTATATCAGAATTGAAAATATAAACGCCTATTACAAAACCCTTTTAGAAAAAAACACCAAAATTCATCCAAACGGACAGCTGCAAATAAAACCATGGAATCAAATTGAATTTGCTGTTTTGGATCCAGATTATAATCTACTTACTTTTGGTCAAAATGT
>JANNBA010000146.1:0-31457 GCA_031384845.1 Bacteroidota bacterium | reverse complement strand
CATTTTTTTGTTGCCAAAATAAAAAATAATAATATATTTGCAGCCGTTAACCAAATGGTGATTGTAGCTCAGCTGGTTAGAGCATCGGTTTGTGGTGCCGAGGGTCGCCGGTTCGAACCCGGTCATTCACCCTTTATTTACAAAACGGTTTTAAAGCAATTTAAAACCGTTTTTTTTATTTCAAATTAGACCAATGCCGTTTCAAGTTTCAAAAAAGCCAACGATTTTTTCAAAAAAATAGAATTTCTGACAAAAATATATATATTTGTCAAAAATAAGTTTAAAATGTCAAACAGAAAAGATGGGGTTTTCAAAATAAGCGTTGCAAATTTGGTTTTAGACCAACTAAATCCTCGGTTGTATGGCGAAAGTGCTGGTAACACGCAAACCGAAATTTTGCAAAAAATTTATAAAAAAGAACAAATCAATGAGTTGTCCATTTCATTAGCAAACAATGGATACTTTGCAGAAGAACCAATTATCTTAATTCCTGAAAACGAATCCGATTTTGATTTAATCGATCATAAAAATTATGACCAATTTCGCTATTTGGTGATCGAAGGAAACCGAAGAACTTCTTCTGTAAAACTGCTTTTAGACAAACATAATGAAATTGTAGATACCGCATTTCCAAAACTGAACAATAATGAAATTAAGCTTAATCTTGAAAAACTTCCTTCAATAATTTATAGAAAACGAGAAGATGTAGATATCTATTTGAGCATCAGGCATATAACTGGAAATAAGAAATGGGATTCTTATGCAAAATCAAAATATGTTTACGATCAAATTTTAAAAATCAATCAAAATACGAGAGATATAACAAAAGCCATTTCAAAATTGTCTATACAAATTGGGGATAAAAATAATGTTATCAAAAAGTATTATATTTATCATGCTATTTTTAAGAGAATAGAAAAAGATGCAATACAATATCCTAGCAAAAATATAAAAGAACGTTTTTCATTGTTAGAAGTTTCGTTGCAATCGGGCAATACTTCAATAGCGCAATATATAGGTTTAAAATCATTTAAAAATACGGATTTTAAAAACCAAATTGTTTCAGATGATAAAATCGAAAATTTAAAAGACATTACAAAATGGATTTTCGGAAATGACGAAGACGGGACAGGCACATTAATTAAAGATGTTAGAAACATCAACTTGATGCTAAAGCCTGTTTTGACAAATGAAGAAGCAACTACTCATCTTAAGAAGTATAATGATCTGGAAGGTGCTTTTGAACTTACTGATGGCGAAGAGAATTTTATGCTAGGAAATCTAAAAAAATCCACATCAAATATTGCAGCTATTTTGGCAAAAGTTAAAAAATATAAAAATAACCAAGATTTCAAAACTGCACTTTCAGAATTGAATGATACTATCCATTCTTTAAAAATATTAATGAAAAGTTAGTTTAAATTGTTTTTACTTAATTGCAAAAGTAATCGAGAACATTTTTTGAAACGTTAATAAATCATTACGATTTCTTTATTTCCAAATTCAAATAACGAATCTGATTTCAAAATTTGAAGTTTGCCCGAGTCAGAAACACCTTTGATTATACCCAAAAAATGCTCGCCAGCAGCAGTCTCAAACGGCATAGTCTTATTAATTTTGAATAGATTCAGGTGATAATATTCCCATAACGCTGCAACCTTTTTATCCAAAAGCAAAGCTATATTTTTTTTAATTTCATTCAAAATAGCTTCAGACAAAAAATCACGGTCAATAGCTACTCCCAAAATCGACTTCATCGAGATAGCCAAAGGCAAATTTTGAAACGTGACCTGGTTTACATTAAGACCGATTCCAACAATTGAAACCAAATCACGATTCGACTTGATCGTGTTTTCGATCAAAACACCTCCCATTTTTTGTTCTCCTGCCATAATGTCGTTTGGCCATTTTAGGCTTAAATTTGCTATCTGATATTTTTTTAGCACTTCAATAATTGCTACTGCAACGGCTATATTAATGTCAAAAACATGACGTGGTTCAAAAGGGATTTTTTTTATTAAAACACTCATTATCATATTTTTACCATTTTCAGAAAACCATTTCGCACCCATTTGTCCCTTTCCAGAAGTTTGAGTTTCAGCTGTTACAACTGTAAAGTTTGGCAGAGATTCCAAAGTAGAAAGTCGTTTCAAAAAGTCGTTTGTAGAATCTATGGCATCGAGTTTGATAATCATATTATAGTTTTGAAAATAAAACAAATTTAAACTTTTGTTAAGTGTCAAAAATAATAACAAAAAATGGTAACTTTGCAAACTTATATAAAAAAATAAATGGCTAAAAAAACAATAAATAATGATGATTTGTTAGCAAATATCATTAAGGGAATTGAAGATGTAAAGGGGAACAATATTGAAATATTAGATTTGCGAGCTATAGACAACTCTGCTTGCGACTATTTTGTGATTTGTAGCGGCAACTCAAATACGCAGGTAAATGCAATCGTGAATGCCGTTCAAAAAACAGTGTCAAAAGAGCTAAAAGACAAGCCATGGCACGTTGAAGGGGCCGAAAATGCCGAATGGGTTTTGATGGATTATGTCAATATCGTGGTACACGTTTTTCAACAACAAATCAGAGAATATTATAATATCGAAAGCCTTTGGGGCGATGCCAAAATCACGTCTATTCAAAACAAATACTAAAAAATGGAGAGCAAAAAAAAGAACAACCCAAAGAGAATCAATATTGGGCCGTGGCTAATTCCAGCCTTAATCATTGGGTTTATTTTGGTTTATAATTTTGTAAATAACACCACAAATTTAGAAAAACCTGTCGAAATTTCGTCGTCACAATTTACCGCCTTTTTAGACGCTGGGCAGGTTCAAAAAGTGATTGTGTATAACAAAACGGAAGCCGAAGTTTTCTTGAAGATGGAGGCACTTACAGACAAAGCACATCAAAAAGTAAGCAAAAATTTATTAGACAAACCCAACAAAGGGCCACATTATTATTTTGAAATTGGAAATGATGAACTTTTTCAAAAAAAATTAGAACTTGCCGTTGCCGAGCAAAAATTAGCCGAATATAAGTTTCAACCCAAAAGCAATTGGGAAGAAATCATTACGAGTTTGCTACCTATTATATTAATCGTGATTATTTGGATCGTGATCATGCGCAGGATGTCTGGCGGCGGAGGCGGTGGTCAATTATTTAATATCGGAAAATCAAAAGCAAAACTTTTTGATGAGAAAAATGATGTGAAAACCACATTTAAGGATGTCGCAGGACTTGAAGGTGCAAAAGAGGAGATTCAAGAAATTGTTGAGTTTTTGAAAAACCCCGAAAAATATACCAACCTTGGCGGCAAAATTCCAAAAGGCGCACTACTAGTTGGCCCGCCTGGTACCGGAAAAACCCTTTTGGCAAAAGCTGTTGCTGGAGAAGCTCAAGTACCTTTTTTCTCATTATCGGGTTCAGATTTTGTAGAAATGTTTGTGGGCGTTGGCGCATCTCGTGTGCGAGACCTATTTAAACAGGCTAAAGAAAAATCGCCCGCTATCATTTTTATAGACGAAATTGATGCCGTTGGCCGTGCACGTGGCAAAGGCACTATGTCTGGTGGCAACGACGAACGCGAAAATACACTCAACCAATTGTTGACAGAAATGGACGGATTTGGTACAAACTCCAACGTGATTGTGCTTGCCGCAACCAATCGTGCCGATGTATTGGACAAAGCATTGATGCGTGCAGGAAGATTTGACAGACAGATATTTGTTGATTTGCCGGACATTCGTGAACGGAAAGAAATTTTTGACGTTCACCTTTTACCACTCAAAAAAGTAGAAAATTTAGATACCGACTTTCTTGCCAAACAAACCCCGGGATTCTCTGGAGCAGATATTGCAAATGTTTGTAACGAAGCAGCACTTATTGCAGCCCGAAATAACAAAGAAGCCGTGGACAAGCAAGATTTTCTAGATGCCGTAGATCGTATTGTGGGCGGTTTAGAAAAGAAAAACAAAATTGTAACCCCCGAAGAGAAAAAAGCAATTGCCATTCACGAGGCCGGTCACGCCACCGTTAGTTGGATGCTCGAACACGCTGCCCCATTAGTAAAGGTAACTATTGTACCACGAGGCCAAAGCCTTGGCGCTGCTTGGTATCTGCCAGAAGAGCGACTCATTGTGCGTCCAGACCAAATGCTCGATGAAATGTGTGCCACAATGGGCGGTCGTGCAGCAGAAAAAGTAACCTTCGACAAAATTTCGACAGGTGCATTAAGCGATTTAGAAAAAGTAACCAAGCAAGCACGTGCCATGGTTACAATATATGGCTTGAATGAAAAAATTGGAAATGTAACCTATTATGACTCTTCTGGACAAAATGAGTACAGCTTTTCTAAACCTTATTCAGACGAAACAGCACTTATTATCGACCAAGAAATATCCGCATTAATTGAAAGTCAATATCAAAGAGCTATTCAAATTTTGGAAGACAATAAAGATAAGCTCCATTTGCTGGCCGATATTTTGATAGAAAAGGAAGTAATTTTCAAGGATGATCTAGAAAACATCTTCGGAAAACGACTTTTTGACAAAAATTTGCAGGAAGAAACTGCTTTATAACAAAAAAAAAGACTTTTTTTATAAAATTCTTAATTCAAATTAAAATTTGAATTAAGAATTTTTTATCTTTGAACGATTTCTTTTTTGAAATTAATTATTTTAAAAAATTATATGAGTCTTTTTAGAAAATTTTTTGGCACTACTATCGATTCTTCTGTTGAAGATTCTGAAGCCGATTTTAACAAAACCGATTTTAACAGCAATGTTTCAAACGACGAACTGTTTACTATTAACTTTAAAAAAAATGGAGGTAAATTTTTGTATTGCGAAAATTTGACCGAAGTCAAAAATCTATTTGAAGATATCCTCGAAGAAAATGATTGGTTTGAATGTGAAGCCATTTGCTATGAAAACAATCTTTTTTCGATACTCGAAGAAAACAAATTGAATTTTACAAATCCAACAAACCCAAAATTTTTGTTTGCAACCTGCGAAAATTTGATTGCCTCCGAAGGATCAATATTGTTTTCGTCCAACCAAATCAAACAACTAAAACCACACGAATTGCCAGAAAACATTATTATTTTGGCAAAAACAAGTCAGATTATTGATACCACATCAGACGGTTTGCGAGAAATTAAAAAACGTTACGAAAAAAATTATCCAAGCAATATCACTACTATAAAATATTTTGAAAAAGCCAAAGAAGAAGATTTTTTGCATTATGGAAGCGTAGCCAAAAACCTTTATTTATTGCTTTTAGAAGATCTTTAAGATGAATGAAACCGTAAAAAGGGGAATTTCGGGAACTGTTTACATCCTTTTATTGATGGGCTGTACCCTTTATTCATCACAAAGTTTTTTTGTTTTATTTGGTTTGTTAATGTTGATTGCCGTCAATGAATTTTGTAATATTCTAAATATCAATAAAATAGCATCGTTGATAATTGCTGCTACCATTTATTTTTTGTTTTATAAGTTCAAATTTAGTCCACAAAACGATAAGTTATTATTGCTAACAAGCCTATTGATTTCTACAAAATGTATTTTCTTTTTGTTTGAAACCAAAACCGTCAAAATGGATATCGCTTCAAAATTTGCCTACTTGGTTGGCTATGTCATTTTGCCTTTTGTAATCATTACCAAAATAGCTTTTGGCATCCATGGTTTTAATCCCAAAATAATCATCAGTATATTTATTTTGATCTGGACAAACGATACATTCGCATATATTGTAGGAAAATCTATTGGCAGAAACAAACTATTTGAACGGATTTCGCCAAAAAAAACAATCGAAGGCTTTGTAGGCGGCGTAATTTTTACGGTAATTGCAAGTTTTTTTATCTCAAAATATTTTATTCAAGGGGCTACACAAATTTGGCTCATAATAGCCGTTATTGTTGGGGTTTTTGGTACAATTGGAGATTTAATTGAATCAAAATTCAAACGTTTCGCAGGCGTAAAAGACAGCGGAACTATAATGCCAGGCCACGGAGGTGTGCTAGATCGATTAGATAGTGTTATATTTGTAGCACCATATATATATTTATTTTATCAAATTTTAAACTATGTTACATTTTCATAAAGAAGGCGCAAAAATTATTTTAGTATCCTGTATAATCACTATCGCAACGGTTTTGATGGCAGACAAATTTATAGATACCTACTGGCTCAAAAAAACCGTCCAAATCATCGGGTTACTTTTGTTGGTAATTGTACTTCAATTTTTTAGAAATCCAAACAGAAGTTTGATCGTAAACAACAAGCAAATTATAGCACCCGTTGACGGAAAAGTGGTGGTAATAGAAGAAGTTTTTGAAAAAGAATATTTCAAAGACAATCGCCTTCAAGTTTCTATTTTTATGTCGCCAATAAACGTTCACGTTACCAGATATGCCGCAAGTGGCCGCATCAATTTTAGCAAATACCATCCCGGAAAATTCTTGGTCGCTTGGCATCCAAAAGCAAGCGAAGAAAACGAAAGAACAACCGTGGTGATAGACACTCCAGAGTTTGGCGAGATTTTATACCGTCAGATTGCAGGTGCATTAGCCCGTCGAATTGTAAACTACGCCAAACCAGGCATGCAAGTTGTACAAGGAGAAGATGCCGGATTTATAAAATTTGGTTCAAGAGTAGATTTATTTTTCCCTATTGGAACAAAAATCGAAGTAGTCTTAAATCAAAAAGCAATTGGAAATCAAACAGTTATAGCCTCAATCGCATAAATGATGGATTCGGATTTGGAAATACGCTTTCAAGAAGCAGTCGAGATAGCTTCAAAAATGACACAAGCATCACTACCACAAGATGTGCAATTGCGTTTGTATGCCTTTTATAAACAAGCCACTTTTGGCACAATAAACTACAACCATTCTGAAAGTTTTGATTTGCGAAACGCCTTCAAAACCAATGCGTGGCTACAAATCAGCCATTTATCTGTCGATCAAGCCAAAGTGCTTTATACCGAAGCCATTTTTGAACTTTATAAAAATGAAAAATAATATAATCTTTCCAATAATACTAACTTTTTTGATGTTGCTCTCTTGTAATAACAAAAAACTTATAGAAGTTGTTGAAGTCCCACTTCCAACGGCCGAGGAAAAAATGATCATCGGAGATCCAGACGATATAAAAGCAGTCGAAGGCACATTTCAAATACAAGAATTAGGTTTCAAATATGACGATTTGACACCAAATATAGACCCAATGACCATGGAATTGCATTATGCCAAACATTATTTGTCATACGCAAATGCCCTCAATAAGGCAATAGATACCACCGATCTCAAAGAACTAAACATCGAAGATGTATTGTCTAAAATAGATCCAAAAAATGAAAATTTAATAAACAAAGCAGGTGGATTTTATAACCACAATCTTTTTTGGCAATCAATTGGTAACAAAAAGTTGTCACAGCCACAAGACAGCTTGGCCACCAAAATTAACCAAGATTTTGGTTCGTTTTCAGAATTTAAAACACAATTTTCTTATGCCGCCAAAACCCAAATTGGCTCCGGTTGGACCTGGCTAATCCTAGACGACACCGGCAAATTGCAAATCACTACAACCCCAAACAACCACAATCCACTGCTGAAAAATGCAACCGTAAAAGGCAAACCAATCTTGGTATTAGATATGTGGGAGCACGCATTTTATTTGAATTACCAAACTAAAAAAAACCTATATGTTGACAATTTTTTCAAGATTATCAACTGGAAAAAAGTAAGCCAAAGATTTGACGAAGTTATTCGCAAATAGATATTTCTGGCGATTTCTACCAATATTAAAATCAATTGTGACTATATTTTGGGCGTGCCCCTTCGGGTCGGTCTCCGGCTCCCGCTTTTTTGGGCTGGCTGAAAAACGCCAGCCCAAAAAGAGCTCCGCCTTTGCCCTCACGCAAGCCTCCGAAAGACGGTTATATTTCTCAAAAAAATTCAAATTTCAAAAGACTTATTTTTAAATTCATTATTTCAAGCCAACCTAAAATTATAAAACCAAAAATCCTTCTCCATTTTTTTCATTTCAAAAGCTATTTAGAGAAAGCACTTTCCTAAAACCAAAATAGTTCAATATGTAGAAAGTTTGCAATGGAATCCAAAATGAAATAGAAAAAATTAATTAAAAAACATCAAATACAAACTATCTTGTTTTTTGTATATTTGAAAAAAAAAATGCGTTGGACTTTTCACCCAAAACCAGATCCAGAACAATTACAACAGCTAAGCTCGTCACTACAAGTGTCACCCATTTTGGCGCAACTATTGATACAGCGTGGCATAGCAAATTTTGATCAAGCCAAACAATTTTTTAGACCAGAATTATCACATCTGCACGATCCTTATTTGATGAAAGATATGGACAAAGCCGTCCAGCGGATCGAAAATGCAATCATGAATAATGAAAACATCATGGTTTTTGGTGATTATGATGTAGATGGTACAACAGCCGTTTCGCTGGTTTCTAGCTATTTGAAAACCTATTATGAAAATGTAATTACTTATATTCCAGACAGATACGATGAGGGCTATGGTATTTCATTCAAAGGAATTGATTTTGCTTCTGACAATGATTTTTCCCTGATAATCGCCCTAGATTGTGGTATCAAATCCGTAGAACACGTGGCATACGCAAAACAAAAAAACATAGACTTTGTGATTTGTGATCACCACCGCCCGGGATCAAATTTGCCGGATGCTGTCGCTATTTTAGACCCAAAAAGAGATGATTGCCAATATCCTTATGACGAGTTGTGTGGCTGTGGTATAGGTTTCAAACTCATACAAGGTTTAGCAAAAAACCGAAATCAAACCATCCACGACTTGCTAGAATATCTCGATTTAGTAGCTACCGCAATCGCTGCAGATATCGTACCAATTACTGGCGAAAACAGAGTTTTGGCACATTTTGGACTTCAAGTCATCAACACAAATCCACGCCCGGGCATTAAAGCACTCATTTTTCAAGTCAAAAAAAAGTGGCTAGATATTACAGATGTTGTATTTATTATTGCACCAAGAATTAATGCAGCTGGCAGGATCAAACACGGCAACCAAGCTGTAGCACTACTTTCCGAATTTGATTTTGAACAAGCACAACAATATGCCAAAGAAATAGAAAATTATAATGCCGAGCGCAAAGATTTGGACAAACAAATTACCCTCGAAGCATTAGCACAAATCACTGAAAATCAAGAAGAAATAAGATCAACGACCGTAGTATTTCAACAACATTGGCACAAAGGGGTTATCGGAATTGTAGCTTCAAGACTGATAGAAACCTATTATAGACCTACGCTAGTTTTTACGCAAAGTGGCGACAAATTAGCAGCTTCGGCTCGCTCTGTAAAAGGATTTGATGTTTATAATGCTATAGAAGCCTGTGCACAATATTTAGACCAATTTGGGGGTCATAAATATGCTGCAGGATTGACTTTGAAACCAGAAAATTATCAAAATTTTAAAAACGCTTTTGAAGAAGAAGTCAAAAAAACGATTCCATCTGCATTGTGTTTTCGAGAAATTGAAGTTGATGCAACCCTTAATTTTGACGAAATAACCCCAAAATTTACAAGAATTCTAAAACAATTTGAACCCTTTGGACCACTTAATATGACACCCGTTTTTTGTGCTAAAAATGTAAAAGATACCGGATTTGGAAAACCAATTGGTAAAAATGACGAACATTTGAAACTTTTTTTGAAACAAAACAACCAAAATGGGATTCCAGCAATCGGTTTTGATTTGGGAAAAAAATGGAGAAAAACTACAGACAACAAACCTTTTGACACCCTATTTTGTATCGATGAAAATGAATGGAATGGTGAAATTAGCCTGCAACTCAGGCTCAAAGATATTGAATGAAATCAGCTTTAATTTTTTAAAAATAAAAACCTACGAAACTTTTAGAAAAAATAAAGCAGTGATTTTTTGCATAATATGTTAAAATTTATATATTTGCAACTCAAATTATCAAATTATGAAACCTACAAAAATTCTAATTTGGCTACTGACATTTTTAGTTTGTCTGCCAACAATCGCCCAAAAAAAGTCGATCGATGCAACACTTACAACTGAAAAAATTGTTATAGATGGTAAATTTAATGAGACGGCTTGGGCAACTGCTCCGATAGCTACCAATTTTATAATGTTTTCTCCAGATAATGGAAAACCAATAAGCAAAGAAAAAAATACAGAAGTAAAAGTGCTTTATGATAATGATGCCATCTATATTTCGGCAACCATGTATGATGACAACCCGTCTAAAATTTTAAGAGAAATCACACAGCGTGACAATATTGGAGCGCAAGATATTTTTGGTGTATTTGTAAATGGATTTAATGACAGTCAACAAGATTTTCAATTTTTTGTTAGTGCTTCAGGTGTACAAATTGATAAATTAGCTCTTGAAGATGGGTTTGTAGATCCAGAGAATTACAACCAAAATTTCACTTGGGATGCGATTTGGGATTCTGAAGTGAGGATTACCAATTTTGGCTGGACCGCCGAAATAAAAATTCCTTATGCTGCACTTCGGTTTTCTGACGCCAAAATTCAAACTTGGGGAATTAATTTTTATAGAAACATAACCCGTGAAAATCAAAGTTTTACTTGGAATCCAATTTACAAAAACATTAAATCCACTCGAACTCAAAACGGACTTTTGAATGGTTTGCAAAATATCAAGACACCAACGAGGCTTTTTTTTATTCCTTATACGTCTTATTATTATGAAAAAAATCAAGATGGATCAGAAAATAAATTCAAAGGGGGGTTGGATTTGAAATATGGCATAAACGACTCATTTACGGTAGATGCAATTTTGGTACCTGATTTTGGTCAGACAAAATTTGATAATGTTATAAAAAATTTAGGACCTTATGAACAAGTTTTTTCAGAAAACAGGGCTTTTTTTACAGAAGGAGCTAATCTTTTTGGTCGTGGCGGAATGTTTTATTCTAGACGAATTGGTGGAGCACCAAAGTTTGTAGAGCAATCTTATGATGCTCAATCAGAAGAAGTTATAGATCAGCCTGCAACCGTAAATATGCTAAATGCCACCAAATTATCTGGGCGCACAAAAGGTGGGCTTGGTATTGGAATTTTAAACGCCGTAACCGAAACGACTTATTCCAACATCAAAAATAAGACTACGGGCGAAATCAGAAAGTCAGTTATTGAACCGCTGACCAACTATAATGTTTTGGTATTGGACCAACGATTCAAACAAAATTCTGTTTCATTAGTCAATACAAATGTAAGCAGAGCGGGACATTTTCAAGATGCTAATGCCACTGGGTTGATGTATAATTTGAACAACAAAAACAATTCGTACAATCTTTACGGAGATTTTAAATACAGCTATATCAACGGAATAATTCCTGTTGACGGATACAAAACCGCTATTAATATAGAAAAAACAAGTGGTCAAAACAGGTTTTGGGCTTATGCCAAATATGTATCCGATGGTTTTGATATTAATGATTTGGGATACAGCAACCAAAATAATTTTCAAAATTATTATGCAGAATATACCTATATGATTTTGAATTCTACAAAGGTTTTTAATACGTTTCAATTCAGCTTCAAAAGTGATTTAGAGTTGCAAAATGATACCAACAAAATTCAAGCAAACACCCTTGTTGCAAGTGTATTGGCAACTACTCTGCGAAATGATTTTTGTCAAGCCGAATTACTAATAAATCCAAAAGAGTCTTTTGATTTTTATCAACCTCACACAGAAGGTCGATTTTCATATATCCCAAGAGCTGCAAGTGGCTTGTTACTGTATTCTTCCAATTACAACTTCCCTTTCGCGATTGACTTTAAAGTAATTGCAAAAGTATATGACGAAGAAAAACGTATCGAATATGGCACGTACTTTAGTCCACGTTATAGAGCAAATGATAGGTTATTATTGGTATATACCCTCGATTGGAACCGATATATGAATGATAGAGGCTGGATTGGAAACGATGGAAACGATATTTATTATGTGCAACGTGATGTAAAAACAGTGAGTAACGAATTTTCTGGAAAATATGCCATCAACAACAAATCGACAATCAATTTGTCTATTCGTCATTATTGGCTTACGACTTTAAACAGTCATTTTTTTACTCTAAATCAAAATGGATATCTCGACAAAACAACTTTTGTTGATGACTTGAACGATAATTTCAACGCTTGGAATTTTGACTTATCCTATTCGTGGTGGTTTGCATCAGCAAGTCAAATTTCGATTTTGTACAGAAATAATGCAATTAATTACAAAAACAATGTTGATAAAGATTTTGGAAACAATCTAAAAAATTTATTTGACACCAATTTGAATAACATTTTTTCTATAAGTTGTCGCTATTATATAGATTATAATACTATAAAAAATAAATTTTAGACTAGCGCACCAATGTAAAACTGCCTTTTAAAATTTTACCATCTTTTCTATACACAACAAACCAATAATCGTCTGCAGGAAGCGGAAAGCTGTTATAGATGCCGTCCCAACCAATTGTATTAGAATACATTTTGCTTAATAATTTTCCAAATCTGTCATAAATTTGAACCCAAATTCCTTGTTCAAAATTTGAAAATTTGATGCGCCACAGGTCATTTTCACCATCATTATTAGGCGTGAAATATTTGTCATAATTCAACAAAACTTGATCTTTAAATATTATACCGCAATACAAATCTTTTACATAAACCCGATACAAATCTGGTTTTAGATTGTTAAAAACATTACTGCTTTGATAATTTACACCGTCTAAAGAAAAAGTATAAGTTCCTGGGCCAGAAAATTTTACTTCTATTGAGTTGGTATCGGTTGTCCAATCTTGAACTATTATTTCTTCAATTTTGGCCAATCCAGATGCTGCAACCGTAAAGCTTTGATCTGTTTGGCAAAATAATCCTCCGGGATAAATATTTTGTATTTTTACGGTATAAGTTCCAGGCGTTGTTACGGTAATTGTTGATGTAGTTTCTCCCGTTGACCATTTATAACTAGAAAATCCTGGATCTACAGACAAGTTTTGACTTGATCCATCACAAATAGTCGATTGATTGGGCGCAGCTAATATAGGCTCGTGGCCAACTATGAGCAAAAATTTGGTTGTATCGTGACAAAGTCCAATATAATTATGATCTACCCTTACAAAAATAGGTTGCGGATTTTGCGTGTTTGAAAATTGGGTTGGATTTGTTATTTTATTACTACCGGTATCTGCATCATTCTGAGTCAAATAGTAGGAAATGGTATAAATGGTTGGATCTTGTCCAGAGAGTATAGTTGTGTTTTGAGATGTCAAATCAAAGATATCTGTGTTTTGGGCCGCTGCTTTACAAACGAGTGTATTCGGAATTGTTTGGTTGGCTGACACCAATTTTGGTAGCGAACCAACATTTAAGAATATAGGCAATGTTTTGCATGCGTCTGTAACCAAAAATCGATACAGCCCAGATGCCAAATTTGTGAACACATTATTGTTACCATTATTAAATATAAATGGGTTTCCATCTTTTTGATCTATCGAAAAATTATAAGGAGGCGATCCCAAAACGTCTATCAGAATACTCGAACTACCTGAACCACCTGCGCAATCCAAAGAATAACCGCCAATAATCGACAAATCGCCAGTAAATTCAAAATCGTCCAACTCTTCAACACAGTTTTTCAATGATTTGTTTACAGTTGTGCCAAGTGGACCAGGCAAGTAGGTGATAAAGCTTTTTATGATTTTAAATTTGCCAACATAAGAAATATTTATTTTTGTAAACATATTTTGCAATTCTTCGGCATTTGTTGTTGTTGGTGGTATAGCTATATCAGTATATAAAACCCCCGTTAATGGATGTCCCCATCCGCCGGGAAACTGTTTTAACAACCAATATTTTGGGGCAGAATTGGTTGCAGTATTGCTAGTGTCATTCATCGTAATTTCATAAGTACCACAATTGCGATTGATAGTAAAAGCATTTGAAGTGCGGTCATATCCAACTACTGTTACAGTTATATTTTGTTGGGTATAACAAACGTCTGTTGCGGTAAATGTATAGTTGCCAGGTGGCAAATCTACCAAAAACAACTTGTTGCGATAATCTAATTCCGAAGTTACATTAAAAGGCATTGTGTGCGTCAATTTATAATCAAAGGGCGCATCTGTCATTTGTACATTACTCAATTTCCCGTTAATACTATACAAAAATATAGTGCCCAATCCAAAAGTACAACTTGGCAAAGTGCTGACATTAAACCCATTAAGAGGTGCAGGTTGAAATACCGGGATTTTTAAATTATTGACAGGATAAATATTACCACATTCATCTGTGACAGTTAAATTGTAAAACCCTAACGGTAAGTTGGTTACTCGCAATCCACCATAAATCAAATTATCGATATAGTTTGTCACATCTGTTGGAACTGCAGTAGTATATGCTGGTGGACCACTCAAAATAGTTGCCGAAACAATATGGTGTGGAGAAGGTACTTTTACAGACAAAACGCCAAAATTTGGGTCACTACAACCATTATTGGATCCATAAAAACTCGCAATTTTTGGTTCGATTTTAATTTCATAAGAGCTAGAAATTGCAGTTCTGCTACAAGCATCTGTAATTTGAACCTGATAAAAACCGTTTGGAACAGTCGCATTGACCATTCCGTAAGAAACAGTCGAATTGGCAAATGGGCCTAAATTTGCCAGATTAAAATTACCCGGAACAAAACCAGCAGGTGCCGTGATAAAAACAATATCATAGGGTGGTGTAAAATTGCCAACCAAAACATTTAGCGTTTTGTTGTCACACAAATCTTTGGTATCAGTGAGCCCAACAACAGGCTTGGAATCAACTACATTTAGCGTTTTAGAAAATATTCGCCCACAATTGTCTGTAACCGTCACATCATAAGTATAAGGTTGATTTATATACAAAGTTACCGGCAGTGACAATACATTTTGGTCTGGCAATCCACTTGCAATATTTTGTGTAGAAGTTACAACTAATCCGTTTGGTTGATAGATAGTAAATACGGCAGTTAGCGGATAACTCAAACTTCCTGCAGAAGGCGTTACTGTATTCATAGCTACAGAAGCCGTACAACTAATCGCATTTGCTGGAAATGAAACATCCGAAACACTTATAGATGCGGCAGACAAAACCAAGTTTCTCACTTTGTCTTCTGTAGCATTACAACCGTCTTTTACCCGAATGGTGTAGGTGCCTGTGGGCAAACCCGTAAATACATTGCTGATTTGGTAAGCAGTAGTGATTGGTCCAGCAACTATTTGATAAGCAACAGGATTTCCAGAAGTTACATTGACAACTATGCCTCCGGTTGTGCTACAATTTGCTGCAGGATTATCAGAAAGACTAAATACAACAGGCGTTATTTGATTAATGATACTCACATTTTGTGAGGCCTGATTTGAAACTGCACCCAAAATTTGGGTTGCTACAACACGATAATCGCCTGCTTGCAAACCTATCGAGACTGCCAATCCAGAGACAGGAACAGTTGTATTTGGTAATTTGAAAATATTGTATGTAATTGACGAACCTGCAGTTGTGCCACTTACTGAAGAAGTAATTGTACCATTTCCAAGGCAAGTCTCGTTTGTTGCCACAGCAGTTAACGTAAAAGGAGTTAATTGCGCATGAGAATTTGTAAAAAACAAACCGAAAAATAAAACCAAAAAACAATAAAATTTCATAATAAATAATTAATGGAAGTAATAATAATGTTAATCTTTAAATTTTAACAAATTCTACCCAAAATTAATGCTTCAACAAATATAAGTTTTTTTTGTTTCTAAAAAAAAAGGAGATTAATTTAATTTATTTTTTAACAAATATTATCATTTTTTTCTAAAATTTTAAATCCAATCCAACCATAAAATTGATGCCTGCCTGCGGAAAATAACTCATATAGCTGTCGCCATACAAATAGGCATTTGACACATATTTTGTATTTAAAAAATTGTGTAAAACGCCATTAAAAACTATCGATTTACAGATTTTTTTAGGTTCAAAAGTATAATTAAAATTAAAATCTAAAACCGAATATGCTTTTAATTTTGTAGATTCAAGATCAAAATTACCCGCATATTGTTGCCCAACATACTTGGCCGCAACCGCCATTTCTAATCCAGTTTTTGATTTAAAATTCAAAATTGAACTTGCTACAACATTTGGTGAAAATGCAATATTTGTGTTTTCAAAAGTAGCTTCGCCAGCTATATACTGTAAAATTTTACTTTGACTCACACTACAGTTTTGAATGAAATTAAAATTTTTAGAAATCATAAAAGCGGTGTCAAACTCTATTCCTGTGCGATAACTCTGCGCTACATTGGCTCTAATTTCGTTTCCAACACTGTCTAATTCTCCGGTTTTAATAAGTTGATTCTGATAATTCATCACATACAAATTACTATTCAATTTGATATTTTTGGTCGCATATCTCCAGCCCAATTCAAAATCGTCAAGCGATTCAAAAACTGGATTTCCGTTTTCAAAATCGGTACGATTTGGTTCGCGATTTGCTCGTGAATAGGAACCATAAAAACTGTTTTTTTGGTCTAAGTCAAAATTCACTCCCGCTTTTGGATTCAAAAAAATATAATTTTTTGAAACCTGTCCATTTTGTACTCCATCAGCCTCATACCTTATATTTCTAGTCTGAAAATCACCGAACAATTGCCATTTTTTTGACCATTTATAATTAATTTTTGCAAAAATATTTCCATCTGTTTTGTTTCCAAAATAATTATAAAAAGGCTGGTTTTGGGTATCTACAAATACAGATTTTGCCCAAATAACTTCGCCATAGTTTTTACCTTTATATTGATTTAGAGCACCTCCAAACACAATTTCCGTATTTTTTGAATTATAAATTCCCGAAAATGTAAATCCAAAAAAATCATTATCCAACCATTTTCTGGTTATCAAATCTGTTGTCACAAATTGAGCAATCGGGGTCAAATCAAAATCAAATGGATTTTGCGCCACTTTATATTCTTCATAATATCCTTTCCCTTTGGTATAATGAAAGGCGAAATTGGTTTTTAATCGTAATGTGATTTTTTGATTCCAATGCAGCTGAAAGTGATTTTGCGTATAGTTATCTGTCTGATTTTCATAAAATTGAGTATTTCCATTATCATCTACATACTGACCTGCAAAATTATAGCTTGGGTTTTTTGCTAATGTTTCGGCATCAACACCATACCAAGCCTGATACGTTTTCTCGTGTCCGCCAAAAGAAATAAACTTAATGAGTGTGTTTTTATTAATATAATTGCCTTGTACAAAAAATGATTTCAAATCAGAGAAAGCTCGGTCAACGTAGCCATCAGAATACAATTTTGACAATCGTCCATCAATCTCAAAATGATTAGCAATCAATCCAGAACTAAATTTAAGGGTTGTTTTTCGACTATTAAAACTTCCTATCGAAGCAGCAATTTCTGCCATAGGCTTTGCCAAAAAAGAATTGGTTTGCAGGTTTAGGCTTGCGCCAAATGCCCCCGCACCGTTTGTAGAAGTGCCTACGCCACGCTGCAATTGAACACTTTCTATCGAAGATGCAAAATCCGGCATATCAACAAAGTAGGTGCCTTGACTTTCAGAATCGTTAAACGGTATTCCATTTAGCGTAACATTCAATCTGCTACTATCGCTCCCTCGAACCCTAATGCTCGTATATCCAAAACCGTTTCCAGCATCTGAAGTTGTAACAACTGCAGGAAGAAAATTTAATAAAATAGGAATATCTTGCCCCAAATTTTGTTTTTCGATTTCGCTTTTCGATATACTACTAAATGGGATTGGCGTTTTGCTGCTAGCTCTAACGGCAGATACCAAAACTTCTTTGAGCTCATTGACTTTTGTAGAGTCAACCACCTTGTTTTGTGCTATAACACAATGCGAAAGCATTAAAATTGTGCCGCTTAATGCAATTTTCAGCTTGATTTTTTTGATAAAACAAATAGTTATCATTCGTAAAAATGTTACAAATAAAAGGGGCAATTATTTAGGTTAAATTTAATAATTGTTGGTGTGACAATTCAAATTGCTAACAATTTGAATGTTCTTTTCCCTTGGCAACATTACTTGCCCAGGTTCTTTGGGTATAATCTCAGCTTGTAAAAGCACCCCTTTGAGACGGTGCAAATGTACTGCATTTCAAACAAATTATAGCTAAAAATAAGTTTTTAACACAAAAAACTAAATTATTTACTTTCACGCATCGCAGCAAAGTAGGCCGCTCTACTAAGTGGCTCATACTCCTCGGTTTCGCCAAGCATAACCAATTTGTCATTGTCTGATTTTCTAAAGCTATAATTGGCCAAATTACCAGTCCGTGTACAAACAGCGTGTACTTTTGTAACATATTCTGCCGTGGCCATCAATGCAGGCATCGGCCCAAAAGGGTTTCCTTTGAAATCCATATCCAATCCAGCCACTATAACCCGAATACCTGAATTGGCAAGGTCGTTGCAGATTTTTACAATTTCGGCATCAAAAAATTGCGCTTCGTCAATACCTACAACATCACATCCTTGGGCCAAAATAGCAATATTGGCGGCTGCCGGCACTGGTGTAGATCTAATTTGATTGCGATTGTGCGAAACCACCATCTCATCATCATATCTAGTGTCTATAGATGGTTTAAAAATTTCGACTTTTTGCTTTGCAAATTGAGCACGTTTGAGCCTTCTGATCAACTCTTCGGTCTTGCCAGAAAACATCGATCCGCAGATAACTTCTATCCAACCAAATTGTTCTTTATGATTTACTGTATTTTCGAGAAACATTTTGTAATTTTAAGCCTTAAAAAGAATTAGTTTTTTTTACTTTGTAACGAAAACAAATTTATTAAAAAATACAAACCATTGACACTATAATTTCAAAAGTTATGAAGAAAAGATTAGAGGCCGAATTAATTAGCATTGCACATCGAATTTTGAAACTCAAAAACAGAGCCGAACTCTTGCAGTTACACACAGAAACTCAAAAGTTGTATGACGCTTTGACGGTTTTAAAATTTGTCGAAGACAACCAAAATATCATCATACCTGCAATTGACATCCTTGAAATCGAACAAAAAATCGCTTTTTCTTTAGACAATACCAAACCAGAAATTGCAGAAAATACAGAATTTGAATTGCAAAACGAAACTCAAAATCATGAAATTCCAACCGAAGAAAAGATAGTTGTAACTTCAGAAAACCAAGAATCAGAAGAATCGAATGCAAATGAAGACCAAGATTTGGCTAATTCAGATCGTTTTGATGCAGAAATTGAGGTTGAAAATGTTACAAATATTGACGATGAAGCACTCGAAAATGATGAAAAACTCGATTTTGAACCCGCTTTTGAACTCGAAAATGAAGAACTCGTTTCAAATGAAAAGCCCATTTTATTTTCTTTTGAAGATTTATTAGGACATGATTATCAAGAACCTGTTTTTGACAAAGTATTAAATACAGAAGCCATTTTTGAAGAAGAAGCTGTTATTGAAATAGAACCAAGTCAGACTATTTCAACCGACGATTCTGAACCAAAAATTATAGAAAACACAGCTGTAAATGAAGTTTTTTCAAACCAGAGTATTTCAAAAACAATCATTTTTGGTCTTAATGACAAAATTGGTTTTGAAAACAATCTTTTTGCAGCTAGTGCAGAAGATATGAATCGTGTAGTTTCTCAACTTAATACCTTTGATACTTATCAGGAAGCAATTGATTTTATTGAAGATATGGTAAAGCCAGACTATCAAAATTGGGAAGGAAAAGACGATTATGTAAAAAGATTTATGGAAATAGTAGCTCAGAAATTTGAATAATTCACAAAAAAACCTCCAAAATTTGGAGGTTTTTTATTTTATAATAATTGAATTCTACTAGATATTAGGCTTCTTTTGTTGGCTCATCTGCTGCTGCTTCACTAACTTCGTCTGAAGTCCCAGCGTTTTCAATCATTTCGGTAGCTTTTGCTTTTACAGTATCTATTGCGTCTGCAGCATGCTCTTTTGCGTCTGCAATATAGGCTTCTGCTTTTTCCATCAATGGTGCTGCATTTTCTTTTAATGCATCAACTGCATTACCCATAACTTCACCTGCTTGTGCAGAATATTCTGATACTTTTGCGGTGGCTACATCAACATAGGCTTCTGCTTTTTCCATCAAGGGAGCTGCATTTTCTTTTACAGTTTCTATGGCATCTTGTGCATAAGCTTCTGCTTTTTCTAGCAATGGTGCTGCACTTTCTTTAACTTTATCGAAAGTTTCTGACGCAAAATCTTCGGCTTTTTCCATCAATGGTGCAGCGTTTTCTTTCACAGTTTCGATTGCGTCTGCTGCTATATCTTCAACTTTGTCAGCTAATGCCGATGCGCTTTCTTTGGCCGAACCAAATAAATTTTTAATAAAATTCCCTAATCCCATTTTGTGTTTTTTTTGATTAATAAAGTGCAATATTACACAAAATAATTAAATTAAAAAAATATAAACTACTGAAATAGAATAAGCTAAAAATTATTTTTTTATAAATTTTATGGTTTCTATACCATTATGAGTTTTTATTTTTATCAAATAAATACCATTCAATAAAGGCGAAACATCCAAGTTTTGATAGGTTCCTAAATTTATATCGCGCAGCATCAATCTGCTCGAAAAATCATAAATTTCAACTTCTTGCATCTCGTTTTTTGATTGTAAAAGCACTATATTTTTTCCAGGATTTGGTGTTATTTGAATTGTATTTGAAATTTTAAAATCGGTTGTTTTTAATAAATTTACATCAACAGCGGACCAACTTGACGCCAAATTATTGTCTAAAGTGTTGTCTGTCAATTGCAAGAAAGAACCATTTCCGTCTGCGTTTGGCCAAGGCAAGCTATCAAAATACTCGACCTTATCTATCGTGTTACCAAAACCATCAGCAAGTGTGAGATTTTGTGATTTGTTTGACAAATTTCGGGTAAATTCTCCGTAAGGAACAAATCCATAGCGGTTTTGAAAAACAATTGAATTGCTTGCCAAATAAACACTTGTTTGTGGTGCAAGTGATTGATTTGCTGCAAATTGAAACACAAAACCGGTGTTTTTAAAATATACACCAGTTAAGTCAACTGTTTGATTACTCGCGTTTATAATTTCTATAAATTCTTGGTCGTTGCTGTTTGTAAATATGGCATCAATATTGGGATTATAATGTATTTTTGAAATTACCAAATTGGGCAAAATTGGGTTTTCGCAACTAGAAAAACTGCCCAAACTGCCAGTCATCCAGCTGATGCGAGAGGCTATAAAATTTTTGAGAGCAAAAACGTTTGATATTAGCTCATTATTTGTATTCCATTTTTGATTATCACGCCCAACGGCGGTACTTATATAATTTACAGTATTGTCGATAAATGCGTTTAAAACATCAGGATTCATCGGTTGATTTGGTTGTGTAATTTCGTAAAAACGTCTTGCCATCAAGCATCTATATTTAGAATTATTATACAAATCTCGCCAAAATTTTGCGCCTTCATTGTCACCATTTTGAAATTGCCAGACATTATAGTGACTTCGGTCAAACCCCCACAAAAAGAGATCGTTGCCATAAGTCAAATTCAAATCCCAGATTGGGCCAGCACGCAATTTTCCGTTTCTATCTTTATGAAAATAGGTGCTAAATTGATAGGCATCTGCATTACTTCCAAGCTCGTTTGAAAGCATAAAATCTACAAATGACGGCACATCAATCACAGAGGGATAGCCGTCTATAAAATTAATATTGTTTGTGTTTGCAGCAGTTGACAAACTCAAAAATTGGCTTTCAATATAAGTGTTTTGTGTCGTTGTTACTGCAGTTGGTTTTGGCAAATCGTGCACAAAATCGACAGTTTGACCGCTCAAGTAGCAAGGCATTGTCCAAGCAATTGGGTCGCCACTCACCCCGCCGGTCTGTTTGTCTGCTTTGGTGATATATCCACCGGATAGTTGTGGAAGCGTGTTTTGCGAAGCGGTGATTTTGGTTACATCTACCCGCCCAGAATTGGCTTTTATTTTTTCTTGCAAAACATACAATCCAACATATTCGCCATTAATAACCACTTCGCAATAGGTGGTGCGTGAGGCATAATTGCCCATATTACGCGAAATATTATAGGACAAATAATCTCTAATATAGGATGGGTCAAATGCCAATCCATTTAAAATCCAATCATTCTCGGAGGGCATCCCCAAAAGGCTAACATTGTTGTTGCTCACATTATCTGCCAAAAGTGTCGAAAATCCGTAGCCCTTTTTTGGCAACGCTTGCGAACTAGACCCTCGAATCTCTATTCCTATTCTACCATCATAATCCAAAAATGCAGCTGTGTTTTGGTCTGTCACAAAATTTTGAACCCCCTCGCCTTTATAAATTATTTTTAGACCAGCCAAAATTTTTGGGCTATCCGGAATTACTTCGCCATTATCTGTGGTTATGATTATAATTGGCAAATTGCTGTCAGTAAACTGTTGTGCAAATATTTGATTTACAAATGTATAACTAAATATAAATACCAATAAAATATTTTTTTTCATCTTATATTATTTTAAATTATAACTTTTTAGACATAAATATAACCAAAAGTTTTAACTACTGATTTTGGTCTAATTTCATACAAATATACTCAAAATTGTTTGTCGGTGGCAAACAACTTTTATTTTCGCACCAAAAAAATTGGGTTTCGTTTGACACAAAAGGATGGTTAAGTATTGGTATTTCAGTTGGCAATTTTGCGTAAGCGATTGTAATATTTGGATGGTAATCTTGCACAATTTTTGCATAATACTCAAACGCATTTTCTCCAATAATCATAAGGTATTTTTGGTCTTTTACCATTTTTAAATACAAACTTAACCAATTAGAATAGGAAGCAGGATAGTCAATAGTTGGCATTATTTGCTGCAGCATCTTATTTGAAATTGATATATAATCTGTATTTTCGAAAAATTGTCCTAATCGAAATAAATTGTTTGCCATTACAGAGTTTGAGCTCGAAATCACATTGTCATCGATTTCAAAATGTTTTGAAAAAAGAGGGGTTTCTTTTTTGGTCGAAAATGCAAAAAGCTGTTTATCTTGATCAAAAAAATGTTCCAAGCAATGAAGCATCAATTGGTTGGCATCAAGTAGCCATTTTGTTTCGCTAGTATTTTTAAATAATGCAATATAGGCATTGATCACAAAACAATAATCATCCAAAAAACCCGAAATTTTGGCCGAATTGTTTTTAAAACTGTGAAGCAAAATGCCATTTTGATTTGTCAATTTAGTTTTGATGAAAGCAGCATTTTTGATGGCAAGTGTCAAATAATCAATGCTTTGAGTTGCCTCGAATGCATCAATAAATGCGTTTGTCATCAAGGCATTCCACGATGTCAAACTTTTGTCGTCTAATCTTGGTTTTGATCTAAAGGACCTTGCTTGAAACAACAATTGCTCCCATTTTTCTTTTTTTTGAAGTAATAACTCCAAAGCGATATTGGCTGTTTCTGCAATGGTAGCAAGTGGCAAACTTTGTATCAAAATATAGTGGTTTTCTTCCCAAAATCCAAATTCGTTGATGTTAAAAACTTTAGAAAATAGTTCAAAATCTTCTTTCAAAATTTGTTGCAATTCCATCTTTGTCCATACATAAAATGCCCCTTCTCGAAGTTCGTTTTTTTGATTCAAACTATCTGCATCAAGCGCACAAAAATAACCTCCTTCTTTATTTGACAATTCTAGAACGACAAACCCAATTGTTTTTTGAATAATGGTTTTATAAAGTTCATTTTTGGTTCGTTTGTAGGCAATTGCATACAACGAAATGAGCTGGGCATTGTCATACAACATTTTTTCAAAATGTGGAATATGCCATCTTTCATCAACAGAATAGCGAGAAAACCCACCGCCAATAGTGTCAAACAAGCCTCCAAATGCCATTTTGGTTAGACTCAAATCTACAAAATCGAGAATTGATTTTTGTTTGGTTTGATAGGCATAATCCTGCAAAAACAGCAAGTTGTTCGGCATCATAAATTTTGGGGTATGTGCCATTCCGCCATAGTCTAAATCGAAATTTTTTTCCCATTTTTGAACCAAATCGAAAATAAAACTTGGATCAAAATCTGAACTTAATTCTGAAGTGGTGATAGGCTGCAAATGCTCAACGCCGATTTGTAATTTCTCGGCGTAGTCCACCATTTTTTCGGGATTGTTTTGATACAATTTTTGAAGTTGCTCCAAAGAATTGCTCCATTGATTGGCATCAAAGTAGGTGCCACCCCATACAGGGCGACCGTCCGGCAAAAGCACCACATTGAGCGGCCAACCACCTCTATTTGTCATAATTTGAACAGCCTTCATGTAAACGGCATCAACATCTGGTCGCTCTTCGCGATCCACCTTTATATTCACAAAGTGTGCGTTCATGATGTTTGCAACATCTTGATTTTCAAAACTTTCGTGCTCCATAACGTGGCACCAATGACAGGCTGAGTAGCCTATACTCAACACTATTAATTGGTTTTTTTTGATAGCCTCTGATAAAGATTCTTGATTCCAACCACGCCAATGCACGGGGTTTTTGGCGTGCTGCAACAAATATGGACTTGATTCTAATGAAAGTTGGTTCATTTTTTTTGCTAAATATTTATGGTTTAAAATGTACTAGCGATTACCAACCTTGATTGAGGCCGCTTTTGAGCACTTGTTCATACTTATCTCTATCAAAGCGGTACAAATGTGGTGCTTTATGCGGCACTTTGTCTTTCTTTTCGGATAGTTTGATCAGGATGCCAATATTGTTCATTTTGCGTAAAAAATTACGACGATCTAATTTTTTGTCCAAAATAGATTCGTATAATTTTTGAATTTCGGGTAAAGTAAATTTTTCTGGCAAAAGGTTATAGCCAATTGGCATTTGATTGAGTTGATACCTCAATGATTCTAATGCTTTTTCTATGATCAATTGATGGTCTAGAATCAGTTCAGGAAGGTTTTTCAAATCTACCCAAGCGATATTTTCAAATTGATTATCGGCTTGCGGAATGGTTTCTATATAATCTACCAATGCATAATAGCCGATGGAAACAAAACGGTCTAAAAACCAAGAATTTTCGGGGATAGATTTGTCATAAAAATTCAAAACAGATTTGTTATAGGCTATTTGATTCCTGTTTACGGCGCCAAAAGTTGCAAATTGTTTCAAAAAAATGCCTTCTAGAGCAGTTCTTTCGTACAAAACTTGAATTGCTGCAGAATCGATATCCGTATTTATTGGAACAAACCCTCCTGGTAAAGACCATTTTGGAGTAAAATTTTGGTTTAGCAAAAGCACTTTCAATTCTCCATCGTGAAAACCAAAAATCACACAGTCTATCGACAATCCAGGTTGGTATTCGAGATGGTTGTTGAGGATATTGGTGAGCATTTGCGTTTATTTTTTGATTACAATATGCACCCTTTTTTATACCATATTTAGGCAAGGGTTTTGTGTAAAAATTAATTTGAACAAAAAAACCCCAAATCTGTGAAGTGGGGTTTTAAAAATTTTAAATCAATATTAATTATGCTTCAAAAGCAATAATTGATACATACGATTTGTTATCTCTTTTCTTTTGAAATTTTACAACTCCGGGAACGCGTGCATGCAAAGTATGATCTTTGCTGATATATACGTTCTCGCCTGGATTGTGTTTTGATCCACGTTGTCTTACTATAATGTTTCCAGCAATAGCAGCTTGACCTCCAAAAATTTTAACGCCTAAACGTTTTGATTCAGATTCTCTACCATTCTTAGAACTACCGACACCTTTCTTATGAGCCATGACGTTTTAGTTTTATATTGTTAATTAAATGTTGTGTTTAGACTTATTTGCCTCCGTTCAATTGATCTTGCAAAGTTTTCAATTCGTCCATTTTTCCGTCTGCGGCCAATTGAGCTTGTTGTGCCCATGTACCTGGATCCAAATGTGACAATTTTGAAGTTGATGCTTCCAAAATGGCTTTTACATCATCTGCGCTAGCTGCGGCCAATTTTGCAAAAGTATCAATTCCAGCTGCTACCAATGTTTCGGCTGCTTTTGGCCCAATTCCTTCAATCACTTTCAAATCATCAGCTTTCGAGACTGTTTTTTCAATTTTGGCTTCGGCTACTTTCTCTACTTTTGCTGTTGTTTTTTTGGCTCCTGTAGCTACAATTGCTTCTACAATAATTTGTGAAAGATATTGTCTATGACCATTTCTTTTCTTGTACCCTTTTCGTCTTTTCTTTTTGAAAACGATTACTTTATCACCTTTTAAGTGTTGTAACACTTTGGCTTCTACTGAAGCTCCTTCTATAGCGGGGGCGCCCAAAGTGATTGTGCCGTTGTCATCTATAAGAAGAACTTTGTCGAAAATTACTTTCGATCCTTCTTCGTTAGACAATCGGTGAACATAAACTTTTGAGTCTTTGCTAACTTTAAATTGTTGCCCTGCCATCTCTACGATTGCATACATAACTAATTTTTTTATTAATTTTTAAGTTTGCAAATATACTACTTTTTTTGTTGCTACCAACTTTCGAGCATTTTTTTTGCGTTTTTCTTTTTCTTATCTTTTTCTTGCTTCCACATATTCTTTTTTGGTGGCGTCAAAGGTCATTTTGCTTTCTTGTTTTTTGGTATATAGTGTGATGTCGCCATCTTTGTTGAGTATCAATGAGTACCCCTCGTTGCGTTGTTTTTGTTGTGTTTGCGAAGCGGTTTTGTTTTTGTCTAAAAATACTTGCTCGGTGATTAGTGTACTGGTTTGTGTGTTTGAAAAAATTTTCGTTTTGTTCAAAACCTCATATATTTCTGAAAAGGTAATGGTTTTGTCTTCGGTTTTTGAGCCTGTCTGCAATTGTGCTTTTTCTGTCCATGAAACCAAACATAAATTGGTGTTTTTTGTAAGATATGGTGTTATTTTGCAATCTGAAGGCAGGTTTGCACCAACGGATTTTATTGTGATAGTATCTTTTTTTGTTCCTTTATTTACAAACACATAAAAGGTGTTTTTCACAATTTCGGCACTCAAATTATCTGCTTTCGCCAAAATCGTGGCAGTTGAAACCGGTTTAGATGTTTTTTTGGTTTTCTTTTTTTGGCTATAGCTGTTGGTTGCAAAGCAAATTAGAATTAGTAGGAGGGTCGTTTTTTTCATTTTGAAATTTTTTGTTAATTGGGCGAAATTTACAATTTTATTTTTGACTTTGTCAAAAAAACGAAGTTGTTTTTTTTTAAGCAATCTTAAATATAATTGGGTAGTTGTTGTAGCGAAAGTTTTTTCAAACTCAAGTAGGTTTGCGTGAGGGCAAAGGCGGAGCTCTTTTTGGGCTGGCGTTTTTCAGCCAGCCCAGAAAAGCGGGAGCCGGAGACCGACCCGAAGGGGCACGCCCAAAAAATTTATTGAATTAACACTTTTTTGCTGACTATTATTCCGTTTTGAAGTGTAATTTTTGCTATAAAAACGGCGTTTTTGGTCAAATGTTGTAGTATTACTTCTGTTTGATTTATAGGGTTTTTGGTTACTATTTCTCGACCCAAGACATCATAGATTGTTATTTTTGCAATGGTTTCTTTTTGGGATTTTATTGTCAAATTTTGATTGTTTGAAAAGGCAATTATGTGATTTGCGATTTCAAATTGGGTTGACGCAAGTGGCAAATCGTTGTATTTTAACACAAATCGATTGTCGAATGTGCCGGTGTCTGTGGCAAAATTGTATGCGCCTGTTTTTAGATCATGGGTGATATTGAGTAGCAAATCTTCGATATATATGTTTTGATTTCCGGCAAGCAAGCCATCAACTTCGTCTATGGCAATGCTATAGTTGCCGGGTGTTGTGATTTTGCAGCCCAAAGGCACCATGTCTGTATCGTTAAATGGTAGGCTTCGCCCTTGAATTACTAATTTGGCATCGCTAACAACTGAATAAAAATCGATGTTATTGGCGGTATAACTTTGTCCGTCATATAGTGGTTCTAAAGCATTTGTTGCGCCACTGATGTAGCCCACAAGTGTTTGTCGAAATGAGTTGGTGCCGTTGGTGAGATTGAGCCAAACGCGGTGTTTTTCGGGTTCGGTGTTGGTGTTTCTAAAAAATAAATTATTGGCGTTTGTGGTGCTTCTAAGGCGCATACTGTTGTTGAATGTGATGTCGGCATCATTGTTTTTTCTGACAAAAAAGCCTTGCCCTGCTGCAATTTTTCCGGTTGGTTTTAAACTCAAATTTAGGGGATCTGACGGGGGAGGAGCGGTAGCAACGCCTCCTGTGATATTCCAACTTGCATAATCGGCATCGGTATAGGTTGCTCCTGCCAAATCATGTGGTGTTTTTGAGGTCCAAAAATAGAGTGTGCCGTCGCCTAAATTGTTGTTGGTCGCCCAACTCACAAATTTTTCGGCATCGAGTGCAGATGGATATGGATTGGCGAGCAAGACTGCATTTCCTGACAAATTTGGATTTGTTGGATCGGCAGCATAGACATTTCCGAGTTCGGTTGTGGTGAGCGTAATGATGCCATTATTGGGTTCGCCATTGGTGAAATCTATATTTTGAACTCCAATACCAGCTAGAGAAACGCGAGAAATAAAACCTTTTCCGGGATATGTTTGTGATGTTGCAACCCAGGCTCCGTCTGCTGCATTTGTCAATTGCCACGAATAATTTTTGTTGTAAACCGTAGAAAAATTGGCTAATATATAGTTGTGGGTAGCATCTGCCTTGACGGGTTGCCCCCAATATACATAATCATTTTTGATCATCGACCGAGTGGTTCTTGTCATGGTAATATTGCCCGCATTTGGAGTTGTGGGCACCTCGTTTATTTGAACCAAATTGCCCCCGTTTTTGATAAGAATTGGTGCTCCCGAAGTATTGTTGAGCCCGTTTGTGACGGTTAGCATTTTGTCGGTATCAATTTGAAGGGTTGATGAAGCTAGATTCAAATCGTTTGCGACCAAAACTTCGGTTGTAGCGGTTAGTGTTTTGGTACCAGATCCCGAAATAATGAGATTGTAATAATCTGAATCTGTTGCTTGTGCTTTTGGCGTAAGCACTTGATCGCCACCTACATAATTTATATTTGACCCAATTTCTAAAGTAATAATGGGAATATTTGTGTTTTTGATAGCCGTATTGGAGCTGCCCGAAAAACCGTTGGTGTTTGACAATTTGAAAGAGGCACCGCTTTTTACAGTAAAAGTTCCGTTGGGCTGAAATTGAAGTCCGCTTGTGAGATTGGTTGTTTTGTTGGCTACATTTGTGCCGCTAACCACTACATTGGCATACAAAATTGGCGATGTTGCCGAAGATGCAATTTTGACCACTCCTGCACCGCTATTATTATTAAACTCGACAGTGGTGTTGGGCGCAAAGCTGTAAACCCCAGTCGCATCGGGCTTATCGCCTGCGCCATCTGTTATATATCGGCTTGTGCCTGTCATATACAAATTTGTATTTGTGCCGCCCATCGAGTGGGTTTTGACATCGAGGATAGAAGTTTGCGATACATTGATATCATTTTGTACAGAGGTAGCACTGCTAATTCCTTTGTAATCAACATTATAAATATTTGCACCGGAAGTTGTAAAATTATAATAGGTGGGTGTTCCAGACAAAATTTGAATGGCATTTGTACCACTCAAATTGACAATGCCGCCAGTCAAAGTATAATTTGCATAATTTGAAAGTTGAGGCAAATAATTAGATAATGGCGTGGCGGTTATGGTCGAAATGCGATATTCGCCATCGGTCATGACCAACCTGCCAGAGCCAGTAAAATCTGCCGTTGAAGTTCCCAAAACAATGCCTTTTCTAATTTCTAATCTGCCTCCCAAAGTGTTTAACACAATATTGTTTGATATTCCAACTGTATTAATTAAAGTCAAGGTTGTGTTATTGTTTAAGAGTTCTACAATGACTATTTTTCCAGATGACGCTGATGGCAAACCTGTTCCTGTGTTTTGATTGTTTTTTCCAATATAATGAAAGGTAGCTACACTATTGTAAGTTGGTGCATTTGTAACTTGAACATTTCCAACTGTTCCTGAGGCAGCAGAAATACCCGCAATATTTGAAATTTTTAGTGTCGAGGCTTGCTGACTTGTAAAAGCAGTTCCGGTGCTGTAGCTTGTAATATTTAAAGCAGTTCCACTAAAAAAATTGAAATCCAAAATTCCACCAATTGCTCCTGATCCGTTTACCGTAAAGGTACTGTTTTTGCCTAATTCAAAATCACGATTGAGGAGTTGAACATAGGCCGAATTTTTTACAAAAAAATCTATATATTGGTTTCTTGTTGCGATTCCAAAAGAATCTACATCGATTGTTTGAGTAGTTGCGGCGGTTAATCCGTCTCCAGTTGCATTAAAATTGAAAGTGGTTCCAGAAGTTGCAGCGGCATATAAAGTTGCAGTATTGCCAATTGTCAAATCACCTTTTAAATTTGTTATCGAAACACCACCTGTAGTTCCATTCAACAATATGGAGCCTGTGTTGGAAGAATTCAAATTTCCATTTACATTAAAAGTCATATTGCCTGTTGCATTATTGATGACAGTTAGTGTTTTTGTAGAAGCGTTTGTTACATCACCCAAAACAGTAATTGTACCGGTTATGCCTGCCGTCGAAAAATTCAAATTTCTTAAATTACCAGCTTCCATAATAAGGTTGCCGCCAATTGTAGTTGTAATACTGTTTGAAGTTAATCGGACTGCATTTGATGAAAAGGTTGCTGATCGAATAACGAAATCTTTATGGGTCAGATTTTTTGTAAAAGAGCTTCCCAATACCGGAAAAGTAGCAGTTTGTATAGAATCAAAAATCAAATTACCAAAACAAGCAGTAAATCCGTTATAGGTATTTGTGGCTACATCAATTTCGGCTGGAATAAAAAAATCTGTTGCTGAAGTTGCATGGTTTTGGATTATGAAATTAGAATTAGAATGAAAAATCTCGTTGCCTTTCCATAAACTAGTGCTCAATGACGAAGCGGAAAAACTTGTGTTATTAAAATTAAAAGTACCGTTATCTTCAATTTCAAAATTGCCGTTGACTGTCAAGGCACCTGTCATGGTAAAAGAACCACCGGCATAAATATAAATAGAAGCAGCTGTAGAGGATGCTGTGTTTATAAATGAACCACCACTTTTTACTTTTATATTAACGCTATTTGCAAAACTTCCACCTGAGGTAATCGTGTGACCATTTTCTATATAAATATTATTTGCGGTATTAAAGGCTGGTGAGTTTGAAGTTACAAATGTTGTTCCGTTGTGTCTTTCCCAGATTGCAGGGCTTGCTGTATTGCTTGTCCAACTTCCTGTGCCTGTAGTCCTATAATCTCCATTTATATACACAATCGCAGTAATAT
>JANNBA010000133.1:0-16351 GCA_031384845.1 Bacteroidota bacterium | reverse complement strand
TTGATTATAATACATTTTTTCAGCTACTCAAAACCGGAAATAATGCCGTCATACATCTTGCAGGGAAAGCCCACGATTTGAAAAAAACAACCGAAACCAAGGCTTATTTTGAAATAAATTTTGAGCTGACCAAAAAAATATTTGATGCTTTTTTAGCCTCAGAAAGCACCGTTTTTATCTATATGAGCTCTGTAAAAGCCATAGCAGATGTTGTAGAAAAAGAGCTTTTTGAGACTGAAATTCCTGCGCCAATAACGGCTTATGGACAATCCAAACAACTTGCAGAAGACTATATTTTAAAAAACACACCGCAAAACAAAAGGGTTTTTATTTTGCGACCATGCATGATTCACGGGCCAAACAACAAAGGCAATTTGAATTTGCTTTACCAACTTGTATCCAAAGGAATTCCGTGGCCGCTTGGTGCATTTAGCAACAAAAGATCGTTTTTGAGTGTCGAAAATTTGTGTTTTGTTATGAATGAATTAATAGATCAAACCCAAATTCGATCTAATGCGATGCAAGTTGCAGACAACGAGCCGCTTTCAACCAATCAACTTATAGAATTGTTGGGCGAAAGTCTAAACAAACCAAGTAAAATCTGGAAAATTCCAACTTTTGTGATTCGGTTTTTAGCCAAGATTGGCGATGTTTTTCGCTTGCCGTTAAACAGTGAACGGCTACAAAAACTAACCGAAAACTATGTGGTTAGCAACCAAAAATTGCTTCAAACGATTCAAAAACCATTACCAATTTCGTCCAGAAATGGATTGAAATTGACCTTTAAATCCTTTTCAAAAAAATAAAACATGCAATACATTATCATCACCGCCCTGCTTTTTGTGCTCGAACTGCTTTATTTTAGAATAGCAGACAAATTTGATATTATCGACAAACCAAATAGTCGCTCCTCCCACACACAAATCACGCTTCGTGGCGGAGGAATCATTTTTCCAATTGCGGTTATGGTAGCCTATTTTTTTGGGTTTGTATCTCTTTGGGTTACAATTGCCATTGTTATTGTTGCTATTATCAGCTTTATAGACGATATCAAGCCGCTGCCAAATATTCCAAGATTGGCGATACATATTGCCGCAGCCTTGCTTATTTTTTATGATCTAAAACTGCTCGAAGAAGCGTGGTGGCTTATTCCTATTATGCTATTGTTTCTGCTTTCGTGGGTCAATGCGTTCAATTTTATGGACGGAATAAACGGTATTACTGTATTGTTTTCGATGGTAACCCTGCTTACATTTGCTATTTTGCCCCAAAACAGTTCTGAATTGCCTTTGCTAATTTCGATAATTTCGGCATGTTTGGTTTTTGGGTTCTTTAATTTCAGAAAAAAAGCCAAAACCTTTGCCGGAGATGTGGGAAGCATCAGCCTTGCCATGCTAATTAGTTATTTGATGATTAACACCATGATCAAAACCAACCAAATTGCCTATGTTTTGTTTTTTGCAACCTACGGAATAGACGCTTTTATCACGATTATAAACCGAATGATCAAAAAAGAAAATATTTTCGACGCACACCGCTCGCACCTTTATCAATATATGGCAAACGAATATGGGATGTCGCATCTTGTGGTTTCCTGCTGGTATGCAGTTGTTCAAATTATAATCAATATGTTTTTGATTTATATGCACAATTCTGGGCAACTTTCATTGCTAAATGCCAGTATTTTCGTGTCATTTTTGATATTTTCATACCTGCTTATCAGAAGATCATTGTTGAAAAAAATACGAAACAAAGCAAATTGATTTTTAAAAAATAACCTAAAATAATTCGCTGCGTTTTTAATTAATTTTTTATGAAATAAAAATTTTCAAATGAAAACCAAACGTCTTTTCGACCTGTTTTTTGCCATTTCAGCCATTTTGATTTTGGGCTGGATATTGCTAATTGCTTGGGTTTTGGCAGCAGCAGACACCCGCTCAAACGGAATGTTTTTTCAAGAAAGAATAGGTCAATTTGGTAAAGTTTTTCAAGTTTTTAAATTAAAAACGATGCGAAATGAACATGATTTTCAAAGCATTTCAACAATTGGAAAAACATTAAGAAAATGGAAGCTTGACGAGTTTCCACAGTTTTTTAATATTTTGTTTGGACAAATGAGCGTTGTTGGGCCACGGCCTGATATTGCGGGTTATTATGACAAATTGGATGGCGAAAACCAACAAATTTTAAACCTAAAGCCTGGTTTGACAAGCGAGGCGGCTCTCAAATATTTTGACGAAGAAACCATATTGGATCAACAACAAAATCCGCTCGAATACAACGATACCGTCATTTTTCCGGACAAAGTTCGAATGAATTTGCAGTATCTAAAACACCAAAGTTTTTTGGGCGATTTGAAAATTATTTTCAAAACTTTTTGGCGATAGCTTTTTTTTGACAAAAATGTTTATATTTACTTTTTTTTAACAAAAAACAGCAATGAACGAGGACAAAATTTGGCTATCATCACCACACCTTTGCGGCAAAGAGATTGTCTATATTCAAGAGGCGTTAGATACAAATTGGGTTGCGCCTGTGGGCAAAAACATAGACGTTTTTGAACAAGATTTAGAACATTATTTGGGCAAAAATCATGTTACAGCTCTCGTTTCTGGCACAGCAGCACTACATCTAGGATTGGTGCTTTTGGGCATCAAAGCCGGTGATTATGTCATTTGTCAAAGCATGACTTTTGCCGCTTCGGCATTTCCAATTTTGTACCAAAACGCAACTCCTGTTTTTGTTGATAGCGAGTTAGATACCTGGAATTTGTGTCCAAAAGCGCTACTTGAAGCGATTGAAGATTGTATCTCAAAAGGGAACAAACCAAAAGCCATTATCACGGTACATCTTTATGGAATGCCCTATAAGGTGAACGAAATTCGAGCGATTGCAGACCAATTTGACATTCCAATTCTTGAGGATAGCGCAGAGGCAATGGGTAGCAGTTTTGAAGGCAAAAAATGTGGCACTTTTGGCGATGTTAGTGTGCTATCTTTCAACGGAAACAAGATTATAACTACTTCGGGCGGTGGGGCGATTGTAACAAAAACAAAAATTTTGCAGCAAAAAGCGTTGTTTTTGGCCACACAATCTCGTGATGAGGCGCATCATTATCAACATTCAGAACTTGGGTTTAACTACAGAATGAGCAATATCTGTGCAGGCATTGGACGTGCACAACTTGAAGTTTTGAATAATAGAAAGGATTTGCGCCGTGAAATGCACGATTTTTATGTCGATTTGTTTGAAAATATTAATGGCGTTATGGTGATGTGCGAACCCAATAATTCTTATCATTCAAATTTTTGGCTAACCACTATTTTGATCAAGCCCGAAGAAGCAAATAGAAAAACAAGTGAGGATTTACGTGTTTTTTTAAACCAATATAATATAGAAAGTCGCCCGCTTTGGAAGCCCATGCACTTACAGCCCATTTTTGAAAATCATCCTTATTTTGGGCAAAACATTGCTGAAAATTTATTTAGAAACGGTTTGTGCCTCCCGTCGGGCTCCAATTTATCAAAAACAGAAAAAAACAGAATTAAAAATGCTATAAATTTATTTTTTCATTAATTTAATAAGAAAAATCTTTTAATTTCAAACTGTATTATGATAATCAAAAAAAATACCTATTTTTGATCCCAAAACGATTGTTTTTCAAATATTTAAAAAATTATTCAATATCTACTATATGAAGCCTATTTTCACTATTATTAATAGATTAGAATCCATACATAAATTAAAAACCATCAACTATTTGCCACGATGGGTAGTGTTGTTTATGGACATGATGATAGTTACTTTTTCGGCATTAATGACCTACGAGCTATTTCGGGGTATGGGATTAAATAGCATTCATACAGGTTATTTATTTTATACAATTCCAGGATTTTTGTTTATTAATTTTTTTTCGTTTTGGTTGTTCAGAATTTATTCGGGCATTATACGGCATTCTACGTATGATGATGCAACCAAGATTTTTATGGCATTATTGATGACTATGGGACTCCTAGTAGCATTCAATTATTCGGCTGCTTTTTTAGTTGACGAAAAATTGTTTATGAATACCAGCTTATTTATCAATTTAATTTTTTCATTTTGTTCCTTGTTAGGTTATAGAATAGTAGTAAAAAGAACTTTTGAGATTTATTTTGCAGAAAGTCAGTCAACAAAATTGGTAAGAGCTTTGGTCTTTGGCGCAGACTCTAACGCCATTTCTGTTGCAAAAGCTTTAAAAAAGGAAGTGCCTAGCCGATTTAGAGTCGTAGGTTTTATAGACAAAGAAAGCCAAAACAAATCCAAACGTATTTTTGACTTGCCGATATTGAATTTGAGCAAAAGAATTCCGGTTTTGATGCGATCTATGGATGCCGAAGCCCTAATCATTTCAGACAAAGGACTTACCAAAGAAGAGCAATTGGTTATTGTTGATGATTGTTTAGAGTTTAATTACAAAGTATATACCGTACCTTTAATTTCGGATTGGGCCAATAGCAATGAAATATCCAAGAAAGTAAAAAGCTTTCAGATTCAGGATTTGTTAGATAGAAAACCAATAGTGATCGACAATAGAGCGATTTCAAACCAATTGAGCGACAAAACAATACTCATTACAGGAGCTGCAGGATCTATCGGTAGCGAAATTGTGCGTCAAGTGATTGCGTTTTCGCCAAAAACGATTATAATTTTGGACCAAGCCGAAACGCCACTTCATAATTTGCGATTAGAAACAAATGTTTTGACTAGTACTACAAAATTTAAAACAATTATCTGTGATGTTCGAAGCAGATCTGCACTTACACAAGTTTTTAAGAAGTATAAACCACAAATCGTCTTTCACGCCGCAGCCTATAAACACGTTCCATTGATGGAAGAAAATCCTGCACAAGCCATTTTTAGTAACGTCGCAGGCACCAAAAACTTGGCAGAATTGTCTTGTGAATATGATGTAGAAACGTTCGTGATGGTTTCTACAGACAAAGCCGTAAACCCAAGCAATGTGATGGGAGCAAGTAAAAGAATAGCCGAAAAACTAGTTCAATCGTTGCATCATCATAATCAAATAGCATCTAATTTGTGCAAAACCAAGTTTATTACCACTCGTTTTGGCAACGTATTGGGGTCAAACGGATCTGTAGTACCTTTATTTACTGAGCAAATCGCAAAAGGTGGCCCAATCACGATTACACATCCAGATATTATTCGATATTTTATGACTATTCCTGAGGCGTGTCAACTGGTATTAGAGGCAGGAGCAATGGGGCAGGGTGGCGAAATTTATATTTTTGATATGGGCAAGCCCGTAAAAATCATGGATTTGGCAAAAAAAATGATCCAATTGGCCGGATTTACTCCAGATGATGAAATAAAAATTGAAATTGTAGGTTTGCGTCCAGGCGAAAAATTATACGAAGAATTGTTGAATGACAATTCAAAAACTTTACCAACACATCACGAAAAGATAATGATTGCGCAAGAAAGTTTTGACGCCAAAAATAATTTAATCGAAAATGTAAACGAATTGCTTCTGATTGCAAAAACGTATTCTAAAAAAGAAATCGTTACAAAAATGAAACAGATTGTGCCCGAATTTATAAGTATGAATTCTAATTTTGAAGATTTAGACAAATAAAATAAAGCCAAATAGTTGAATAAACCTTATATTTGCCACTTTATTTCTCAAAATAAACCATTATGACAAAAAGAATTTTTGTAATCATTGCCTTAACAGTTTTAGTTGCGTCTTGTGCCTCACGCGAAAAAATGGCCTATTTTCAAAACATTGCCTCCTTAAACCTATCCGAGAAAGGAACGAATTATAACCCCAAACTTCAACCAGACGACCTGCTTACCATCATTGTATCTGCACAAGTTGCAGAAGCAGCTTTGCCCTTCAATCTGAGTACAATTTCTGTAAATTCTGGTGCCAATGAGGTTGCTAGTGGGCAAATAAAATACCAGCCCTATTTGATTGACAGCAAAGGATTTATTGAATTTCCTGTCTTGGGAAGCATCAAAATTGGTGGTTTGAGCCGTGAAGATGCCCTTAAAAAAATCACTACAATGCTCAAAAAATACATTACAGATCCCATCGTGAATTTGAGAATTTTAAATTTTAAAATATCAGTTATGGGCGAAGTTACAAAACCGGGCACTTATACCATTCAATCAGAAAGAATTACGTTGCCAGAAGCTCTGAGTTTGGCCGGAGATATGACCATTTATGGCAAACGAAACAATGTTTTGCTCATTAGAGAAATAGACGGAAAAAGAACAAGTAATTATTTAGATTTGACCAAAGCAGATTTTTTAAATTCAGAATTTTATTATTTGTCTCAAAACGATTTGATAGTTATCGAAACCAACAAAACCAAGATGAATTCCTCTGCGGTTGGTCCAAACACAACGGTTATCGTTTCAGCACTCTCCTTATTAATTACCGTAATTGCTTTATTAAAAAAATAAAAAATGCAAAAAAACAATCTCGTTCATACAGAAAACTCAGAAGCAGATCATTCCTTAAATATAAAAGAACAAATAGGTAAATATTTGATGTATTTGAATTGGTTTATTTTGAGTTTGCTTATTTCATTATCGGCAGCTTATATGTACCTTCGGTATGCTACTCCAGAATATACAGTGAGCGCCACTTTGCTCATCAAAGATGACAAAAAAGGAGGTTTGGCCACAGAATTATCTGCGTTTTCTGATTTAGGGATGTTGGGCGGAGGCGTAAAAGGAAATTTAGACAATGAAATGGAAGTTTTGAAAGCCAGAACATTGATCAAGAATACCGTTATTGGATTGGGTTTCAATATTTCGTATTTTATTGACGGACGCGTAAAAACAATTGAAGCCTACAAAAAAACACCGGTAAGCGTGAGTTTTTTGTCAACAATTGAAAATTTTTATGACAAAGACACCACTTTTACTGTAAAAGTTTTGTCGGCAACCAAGTTTAAGCTGCTTGATGCAGAAGAAAAATTAGCGGGTGAATTTCATTTTGGAGAAACCATAAAAACCAAGTTAGGCGAAATGGTAGTGGTGAATAATGCTATAAATCCAGCGCTAAAAACCATAGAGAGCAAAATAGTTTCTGTAAAAATAACATCGATCGAGAAAGTAACCAATAGATTCAAATCAAAATTTACGGCAACCCCGGTCAATAAATTAACGAGTAGTGTTTTAGTCTTATCGATAATAGATCCCGTCAAAGAAATTGGGGTCGATTTTTTGAACGATATTATAAAAAATTATAATGATGCCGCCATTTTTGATAAAAATTTGGTTTCTCAAAAAACAGATAGTTTTATCAACCAACGATTGCGAGACATCACAAAAGAATTAGATAGTGTAGAAATAGGAGCCGAGTTTTATAAAAAATCAAATAGACTCACAGATTTAACATCTGAAGCAGCCCTGTTTTTGAATACTTCGAGCGAAAATGAAAAAGGATTAATCAAAATTGGCACCGAAATCAAGATAGTTGACTATATGATTAATTATGTCAAAACCGCAACAAATTTTGATATAATTCCGGTTAATATAATCCCAGAAAGTGCCGGAGACGTGTTTAATCTTGTTGGAAAATACAATCAATTGGTGCTAGACAGAAACAGAATTGCACAACAAGCCACTTCTGAAAATGCCGCAATCAAAAATTTGGATTATCAAATTTCTGGATTACGTGAAAGTATCCAAAAAAGCTTGACCACCAGAAAATATGAACTTTCTATAAACCAAAATGTTTTTGAAAAACAAAGTACTGTTTTGGGCGGAAAAATAAGAGAAGTTCCACGTCAGGAAAGAGAGTCAAGAGTTATCGCAAGACAACAGCAAGTAAAAGAAGCGTTATATTTATACTTACTTCAAAAAAGAGAAGAAAATGCCATCACACTTGCCGTAACGGCACCAATTTCAAAAGTAATTGATGAGGCCTATGCAACTCCAGCACCCGTTTCTCCAAAGAAAAATATTATTTATTTGATGGCTTTGGCATTAGGATTATTGGTTCCTTATATGCTTGTTTATATCCGCCATTTGATGGATACCAAGGTAAAATCGCGATTTGATGTTGTAGGCAAAATTCAGGTGCCATTTATTGGTGATGTACCACGATCACCAACAAGTCAAGAATTAATCAAAGCCAATAGCCGGTCAAGCTCTGCCGAGGCTATGCGGATTATTAGAACCAATCTTGATTTTATGGTCAATCAGGTGCCAGAGGGGTTGGCAAGAACCATCTTCACCACATCAACTTTTCCAAAAGAAGGAAAAACATTTATATCTGTAAATTTAGCAGGTACTTTTGCCCTTTCTGGAAAGAAAGTTTTGTTAATTGGAATGGATATTAGAAACCCAAAACTGGACGAATATATGACGCTGCCAAATCGAGGTGTAACCACTTATTTGTCATCAAAAGGTACAGATTTGAACGAAATGTTGGTGCGTCAAGAAGGTTATGATCATTTTTATGTACTTCCAGCTGGCGTAATCCCTCCAAATCCAGCAGAGCTTTTGATGGGAAATAAAGTAGATACAATGTTTGAAATACTCAGAAAACAATTTGACTATATTATTGTAGATACCGCTCCTGTGAGTCTTGTTACAGACACGCTACTGATTGCAAAACATGCAGACACTTTTATCTATGTTGTACGGGCTAACTTTCTTGAAAAGCGAATGCTAAAACTTCCCGAAAATCTTTATAACGAAAACAAATTACCAAATATGTCCATTCTATTAAATGATACTGGAACAGAAAAAGGTTACGGATATGGCTATGGTTATGGCTACGGTTATGGCTATGGCTACGGTAATGGCTTTGGTTATGGCTACGTCTATGGATATGGCGTAGATACTCCAAAAGAGCCATGGTACAAAAGAATTTTGGATATTATTTTAAGAAGAAAGAAGTCATAGACTTCTTTTTTTTTTGATATTTAAACAAAAAGCAAAACCAATTTTCAAATTTCAAAAAAGTTTTTTTTATACAAAAAACAAAAACACTATCTTTACGGCAAAAACATTTTAAGAACAAAAGTTATTCTTGCAATAACACAAAATATATATTATGGCATGTACAAGCTGTTCTACCTCAACTGGCGGCGCGCCAAAAGGCTGCAAAAATAATGGCACTTGTGGTACAGATAGTTGCAATAAGTTAACCGTTTTTGATTGGCTGTCCAATATGAATTTAGCCAACGGTGACACCCCTTTTGACTGTGTTGAAGTTCGGTTTAAAAACGGGCGTAAAGAATTTTATCGAAATACAGAAAAGCTAACACTATCTATGGGAGATATTGTTGCTACAGAAGCATCACCAGGACATGATATTGGGATAGTGACCCTTACTGGCGAATTGGTGAAAATTCAAATGAAGAAAAAAGCGGTAAACCACAATAGCAAGGATATAGGAAAAATTTATAGAAAAGCATCACAACGAGATATTGATATATGGGCGTCTGCCCGCGAAAAGGAAGAGCCAATGAAAGTGCGCGCCCGTGAATTGGCCATAGCACAAAAATTAGAAATGAAAATTTCTGATATCGAATTTCAAGGAGACGGCTCAAAAGTAACCTTTTATTATACGGCAGATGACAGAATTGATTTTAGACTTTTGATCAAAGATTTTGCCAAAGAATTTAGCTCTCGAATCGAAATGAAACAAGTAGGATTTCGTCAAGAAGCAGCTAGATTAGGTGGTATTGGATCATGTGGACGCGAGCTATGTTGCTCTACTTGGCTTACAGATTTTCGGAGCGTAAACACATCGGCAGCACGCTATCAGCAGCTTTCTCTAAACCCACAAAAATTGGCTGGACAATGCGGAAAACTCAAATGTTGTCTCAACTATGAGTTAGACACCTATATGGATGCACTCAAAGATTTTCCAGATTTTGACACCAAACTAGTTACAGAAAAAGGAGATGCCGTATGCCAAAAACAAGATATTTTCAAAGGATTAATGTGGTTTGCCTATACCAATAATTTTGCCAATTGGCACGTATTGAAAATTGAACAAGTGCGCGAAATTATTGCCGAAAATAAACTCAAAAATAAAGTAAGCTCACTCGAAGATTTTGAAATTGAAACCGTCGAAGAAGTCGAAAAAGATTTTAATAATGCCATGGGTCAAGAATCTCTAACCCGATTTGACCAACCAAAACGTAAGAAAAAATCAAATAAAAAACGAAAACCAAATTCAGAAAACACTATAGTAGCAAACAAAACTAGCGCGACTATAATCTCAAATAACAACAACCAAAACAAGCCGCAATCAGACAAAAGACCCGCCATCAACAAAATAATTCCCAACAAAAAAAATGACCCTACAGCCTAAATTTTTATGGATCCTGATGGCAATATTATTGTTTTCTTGCGACAAAAAAAGAGTTTTTGACCAATACAAATCCGTTGGTGACCGCTGGGAAAAAGACAGTATAATAAACTTTAATATAGATCAAGCCGATACCCTCAAAAAATACAATTTGTTCCTAAACATTAGAAATAATGACGATTATGAATTTAACAACCTGTTTTTGATTATCGCTATCGAACACCCTGATGGCCTAACAAAAATAGACACAATGCAATATGAAATGGCAAATCCGGACGGAAGCTTGATGGGGCAAGGATTTTGGCATATAAAAGAAAATAAACTTTTTTTTAAAGAAAAATACCAATTCAAAAAAGCAGGGAATTATAAAATTAGCATACAACAAGCCGTCAGAAAAACAGGCAAAATTCAAGGACAACAATACCTCAATGGCATTTCGGAAGTTGGATTTAGAATAGAAAAAACAGAGTAGAACATGGCAAAACCAACCACAACAATCAAAGATAACGCCTATTATAAAAGCAAATTTTGGAAAATTTATTTTTATTCTTTAGCGTCACTATTCTTATTTTTCATATTTGCATCATGGGGAATTTTTGGTTCGATGCCATCCTTTGAAGACCTCGAAGACCCAAATTCAAACCTTGCTACCGAAATTATTTCAGCAGACGGAGTAACATTGGGCAAATTTTATAACGAAAACAGAACCCCCGTAAAATTTGAAGAAATACCAAAAACTTTGGTACAAGCCCTCGTAGCCACAGAAGACGAACGCTTTTTTGAACACTCTGGGATAGACGCCAGAAGAACCTTTGGAGCAGTCGCAAAAATGGGAACAAATGGCGGTGCAAGCACACTAACACAACAATTGGCAAAGTTGCTTTTTCACGGTGAAGGATCACGGTTTTTGCCCTTTAGAATCGTTCAAAAAGCCAAAGAATGGATCATCGCAATCAAATTAGAACGACAATATACCAAAAATGAAATCATTGCCATGTATTTCAACAAAGCCGATTTTGTAAATACCGCCGTAGGTATTCGCTCTGCCGCAAAAGTATATTTTGGCAAAAAAACCAACGAATTAAGCATAGACGAAGGAGCAATGCTCGTTGGAATGCTCACAAACCCATCCTATTTTAACCCCGTAAGAAGACCAGAAAGAGTAAAAACCAGACGAAATATTGTCTTAGGGCAAATGCTACGAAATAAAATAATAACCGAATCCCAAAAAGAAAATTTAGAAAAAAAACCAATCGAACTCAAATTTCAACCCGAAGGGCACCTCGACGGAATGGCCACCTATTTTAGAGAATTTCTGCGAGATTATATGAAAACGTGGATCAAAGAACACAAAAAACCAGACGGATCTGATTATGACATCTACCGTGACGGACTCAAAATATACACCACCATAGACTCTCATATTCAAGAACATGCAGAAGCAGCCGTAACAGCACACCTCAAAAATCTACAAGAAGAATTTTTTAGCCAAGCCAAAAACAACAAAAATGCCCCATTTCTGGATTTGACATCACAAGAAACAAATCTGCTAATGAACCGCGCCCGAAAAGCATCAGAACGATGGAGAGTACTCAAAGAACAAGGAAAATCAAATGCCGAAATCATCAAATCATTTGATATAAAAACAAAAATGAGAGTATTTACCTGGAAAGGAGAAGAAGAAAAACAAATGACCCCAAACGACTCCATCAGATACTACAAACACTTTTTGCAATCCGGACTCATGTCTATGGAGCCACAAACCGGTCAAGTAAAAGCATGGGTAGGAGGCATCAACTACAAATATTTTCAATATGACCACGTAAACCTTGGTACAAGACAAGTAGGATCTACCTTCAAACCATTTGTCTATGCCACAGCCATAGAACAACTAGGTATGTCGCCCTGCGACTATGTGCACGATGGCCCATTCACGATGCCAAAAGGCAGATATGGAATCCCCGAAAGCTGGTCGCCAAAAAATTCCGACAACAAATACAGAGGCAGCATCTCCCTCAAAAAAGCATTAGCAAACTCAGTCAATGTAGTCTCCGCAAAACTCATCGACAGAACAGGGCCAAAAGCCGTAGTAACACTCGCCAAAAAATTAGGCATACAAGGCGAAATCCCAATAAACCCTTCAATCGCACTCGGTGCCGTCGAAATATCCGTACAAGACATGGTAGCCGCATACAGCACATTCGCCAATCAAGGCGTGTATATGAAACCACAATTTATTACAAAAATCGAAGACAAAAACGGCGTAATTATCTACCAACCAATTCCAGAATCGCACGATGTCCTTAATCCCGAAATCGCATACGCCGTGATCAAACTCCTCGAAGGCGTTACAGAAGGAGGCTCGGGCGACAGACTCAGAACCGAAGGCGGAGGCGCAGGATACAACCGCGTAACAGGATACCCCTATGCCTTCAAAAACCCAATAGCAGGCAAAACAGGCACCACCCAAAACCAATCAGACGGCTGGTTTATGGGCATCGTACCCAATCTTGTCACAGGCGTTTGGGTAGGCTGCGAAGACAGATCCGCTAGATTCAAAAGCATCACCTACGGACAAGGCGCCACAGCAGCACTCCCAATTTGGGGCTATTTTATGAAAAAATGCTATGCCGACCCAAACCTCAAAATCTCACACGAAGACTTTATTCGCCCCGAAGAACTCTCTATAAACGTAGATTGCGAAGGATCAGGAGGCGGCAGCGGCAAACCAACAGAACCAAAAGACACCGACGAATTTGGACTATAATTTTTTTTTTGAAGCCATTTCCCGCTTTACGTTACAATCTTTTGCCCAAAAAACCCTTTTTTCTAAAAATTCGCAGGAGCTTCCGTTGGTCGCTCTGCCAATTTAAGAAAAAATAGGTTTTTTGAACAAAAGGATTTCCACTACAATCGGGGCTAGGGCACCCCAACCCACAGAAATCCTGACCACAAAAAAACAAACACTCAAAACAAATCATTTTTTTTACTAAATTTGTAAAACACTAAAACCACAACAAGATGAAAAATAGTATAAAAATAATCCTAATCCTAATCACACTCCAAGCCTGTAGCGAATCAAACACAGACCCAACACCAATCACAACCATCGGAAACATACAAAACAATGCAGAATATATCGGCGGAGCACCACCACCAGACTCACTACTCATCCAATTAGCCACCTACAAACCATCGGCAAACCAAACCTTCTATGTCAGAAAAGGCAGTACAAATATCCCAAACACACCACTCACAACAACCTTTACCACAACAGCCACAGGCACCTATACCATCACACTACCACCAGGCACCTACAGCGTAATATCACAAAACAAACACGATTTTGAATACAATGCAATCGGAGTATGTGAATGGCTCAAACAACCAGATTTTGTACTCAACATCAACCAAGCCGAAACCACACAAAACAAACAATACACCATCAGCAGAAACACCTGTATCGAACCAGCGCCATAACAATATGATAACCAAGACAGTAACAAACGTTCAAGAAGCCCTCAAAGACATCCAAGACGGAATGACCATCATGTTTGGCGGATTTGGATTGTGCGGCATACCAGAAAACTGTATCGCACAATTAGTACAAAACGGTACCAACAACCTCACCTGCATTTCCAATAATGCAGGCGTAGATGATTTTGGATTAGGACTATTACTACAAAAAAAACAAATCAAAAAAATGATCTCCTCCTATGTCGGCGAAAATGCCGAGTTTGAACGACAAATGCTCTCCGGCGAATTAGACGTAGAACTCATACCACAAGGCACACTCGCCGAAAGATGCCGCGCAGCACAAGCAGGAATCCCCGCCTTTTTTACGCCAGCAGGATATGGAACCGAAGTAGCAATTGGCAAAGAAACCCGTAACTTTAATGGCAAAATGCACCTTATGGAACACGCCTTCAATGCAGATTTTGCCATCATAAAAGCATGGAAAGGAGACACTGCAGGCAACCTGATTTTCAACGGAACAGCACGCAACTTTAACCCATGTATGTGTGGCGCAGCCAAAACAACAATCGTAGAAGTAGAAGAGCTTGTACCCGCCGGAACATTAGACCCAAACCAAATACACATACCCGGAATCTTTGTACAACGCATCTTTCAAGGAGAAAAATACGAAAAACGCATCGAACAAAGAACCGTAAGAGCAAAACAATAAAGAAAATAATAACTCCAGCATTTATCATAACAGCAGCCAAACCTACAAAAAGATACGTTTTGAATTCAATACATAAATGAAATTTTTGAAAAGTCAAAACAACAAAAAGTAGTTTCAGAAATCGACAAAAATGAAGCTAAAACAACTGTTTTTGAAACAGAAATTGCAACAACTACAAAAAACGAAGCAATTTTGAAAAAATATTTATAAACACTAAAACCATGGCTTTAGACAAAAATCAAATCGCACAACGCATCGCACAAGAAGTTCAAAACAACTATTTTGTAAATCTTGGCATTGGAATTCCCACATTGGTAGCCAATTATGTACCCACAGATCTTGCGGTCGAATTTCAAAGTGAAAACGGGGTCCTTGGAATGGGGCCATTTCCTATCGACGGACAAGAAAATGCAGACATAATCAATGCTGGAAAACAAACCATAACGACACTGCCGGGGGCAAGTTTTTTTGACTCAGCCATTAGCTTTGGAATGATTCGAGGGCAACACGTTGATCTGACAATACTTGGGGCAATGGAAGTCGCCGAAAATGGAGATATAGCCAACTGGAAAATCCCCAACAAAATGGTCAAAGGAATGGGTGGCGCAATGGATTTGGTCGCCTCTGCACAAAACATTATCGTTGCGATGATGCACGTTAACAAAGCAGGCGAAAGCAAAATTTTAAAAAAATGTAGTCTCCCACTCACAGGAGTTGGCTGCGTCAAAAAAGTGGTTACAGAACTGGCAGTTTTAGAAGTTACACCATTAGGATTCAAGCTGTTAGAACGTGCTCCGGGCATATCAGTAGCACATATTATTGCCTCAACAGAAGCCAATTTGATTATCGAAGGAGAGATTATGGAAATGAAATTTGACTAATTTGCAAATGAATTATCAGTTTAGAAAAGCCAGTATTTTAGACAAAAATCAAATTTGGGAAATACTACAACAAGCTATTTTGCGCCGAAAAAACGAAGGCAGCCTACAATGGCAAGACGGCTATCCCAACCTTGATATCATACAAAATGACATCGAAAATGAAGTAGCATTTGTGTTATATATACAAAATACAATTGTAGGATATTGCGCCATAATGATCAATAACGAACCAGCTTATTCCAACATTGATGGAAAATGGCAAAGCAATAGCGACTTTGTAGTTTTTCATAGAATTGCCATTTCAGAGGCATTTCTAAAAAAAGGTTTGTCTAGAATAATACTTCAAAACATCGAGGCATTTGCACAAAATAATCATATTTATAGCATCAAAGCCGACACTAATTTTGACAATCAAGCCATGCTTCACTTATTTGAAAAATCGGGATATCTGTATTGCGGTGAAGTGTTTTTTAGAGGTTTTCCAAGAAAAGCGTTTGAAAAGGTGTTGCTTGAAAAAAAACTACTGTAAAGAAACAGTACCCAAAAAGCGTATGGTTATTTTTTTGTCTTTTTGACGCTTCAAAGCCAACTATTTTGCGTTCAAATTTGGCAAAAACGTTTCTAGATGCTTTTATTACCAAAATGAAAATTCAACAATAAGTTTTGCAAATCCTTAAACGAAGTTAGCCAATTTATTACTGAATCAATAGCCGATTTGACAGAGCCAGCAGTAAAAAAAACTTGCAGTTTTGAGTACATCTTTTTGCACTCAATTTGGACTACTTAATTATTATAATTGGTATTAAACCCTTTTTTTGTTTCAGTTTCTTCGATAGTGTTGTTGGTTATTCAAAATAAAAATGTTTTTTGAAATCGAATCTTATTGCTAAACAAAAATGTCTTTCGGAGGCTTGCGTGAGGGCAAAGGCGGAGCTCCTTTTT